>JAIRLL010000172.1 GCA_031259505.1 Tannerella sp. | reverse complement strand
GGATTTGGCAATGAGAGAATATCTGAAAATTCTGTCATTCTGTTATTATGTATCTCCTGAGGAGAATTAATTCGTTGATTTTTATCCGGAAATCATTTTTCTTATATCGAACTCAGGTTTATACTGTATCCGGCATGAATTCTGTTATATATTTTTCCGGATTGCTTCGCTTCCTCGCCCTGCCGGAAACGAAGTTTGACGGCCGTAGGACTTCGTTTCCGTACTTTTCGCAAAATTACGCCGCGCGCAGTATAAAATTTTATGCAAAATATTCCGCGCAAATTTGCAAATCTGCTGCAAGTATCTTATTTTTGCGGACGCAAAGCGAGAAAATGTTGCGTGAGAACATTACATTAATATTTTATTGACATATAGCTATGAATACAAACAGACGAGATTTTTTGAAGACCCTGGGCGGAGTGACCATCTTTTCGATAGTGCCGCGCCACGTGCTGGGGAAAGGATTTGTTGCACCGAGCGACCAGTTGACGAAAGGCATCATCGGTGTGGGCGGCATGGGACGCGGCCATGTGCACTACGGTAACACGCGCCTGGTAGCCGTGTGCGACGTGGACGCGAATCATCTGGAACTGGGCAAGGCGCTGGTGGCGGATAAAATCGCCGCATATCACGACTTCCGCGAACTGATTGCAGACCCTGACGTGGACATCGTACACATCGCCACGCCGCCGCACTGGCACGGCATCATGTCCGTCGAGGCCGCAAAGATGGGGAAAGACATCTGGTGCGAAAAACCGATGACGCGCACCATCGGCGAAGGACGGCGCGTAATGGAAGCCGTGAAACAGTACGGACGGATATTCCGCCTGAACACCTGGTTCCGCTTCACCGACCAGTTCTACGGACTGGGCACTCCCGTGAAACCGCTCAAAAAACTGGTGCAAAGCGGACTGCTCGGATGGCCGCTCACCGTCACCATCAGCAAACATACCGGTTTCGACTGGAAATTCTACTGGGTCGGCAAGGAATATCTCGAACCCGAATCCGTCCCGGCCGAACTCGACTACGACCTCTGGCTCGGCCCGGCGCCCTTCAAACCCTACAATGCGCACCGGACGCACGGCACCTTCCGCGGATACTGGGACTACGATGGCGGCGGACTCGGCGACATGGGACAGCACTACATCGACCCCGTGCAGTATATCCTCGACAAAGACCATACCAGCCCCGTCAAAGTGGAAATAGACGCACCGCAGCAGCATCCCGACGCGGTTGGCACCTGGCGATCCATCACTTACACCTACGACGACGGCTGCCGCATCGTGCTCTGGGGCGGCGATTTCGGCGACCCCGATACACCCTACATCGCAGGAACGAAGGGTAACGTGTACAAAAACTTCGTATGCGACATCCCCGACTGGGAAAAGAAACTGGCCGACTATCCCGAACCTGCACCGCAGGCGACCGACTTTATCGAGTGTGTGAAAACACGCCAGCCTTTCGCCCTGAACGAACGCTACGGATTCCGTTCGGCCACGATCGTGAACATGGGCGCCGTCGCGCTGCGCCTCAACCGCTCGCTGCAATTTGACCCCGTGAAACTTGAATTTGTGAACGACGATGCCGCCAACCGCTACCTCAATCAGCCGATGCGCGCACCGTGGACTATTTAACAGCAACCTCAAAAAAACAGTTGAAATGAAAAAAACAGTATTTATCCTCTTCGGTGCATTGCTGCTGAACATACTGACAGTGGCTCAGACACCGGCCGGCCGCACGGTCGCCACCATCGTGGCCGACGCGCTGGCACAATTGCCCGCAGACAATCAGAAAACTTTTGACGAACTCATGCGCGACCTCGCCTCGACGGGCGAAGAAGGCATCCTGGCGCTCGCGAAGCAACTCAACGCTCCCGGACAGGGTAGCAACGCCGTCGTCGAATACGCACTGAGCGGCGTAGCGCACTACGTCTCCGCCGAAGGCAGCGAAACCCTCCGCGCTGCCGTCGCCGCCGCACTCGTCAAAGCCCTCGACGCAACGACCGGACTCGAAGCAAAGGCTTTTCTCATCAGCCTGCTCCAAATCGCCGGAAAAGATGAAGCCGCAGACGCCCTCGCGCCTCTCCTCGCACACGAAACACTGAGCGAACCCGCCGCACGCGCACTCGCCGCCATCCGTACCGAAAAAGCCGGAAAAGCCCTGAAGGCCGCACTGCTCAAACGGACCGGAACGGCCAAAACGCAGCAAAACGCAGTGCTCGCCATCGGCGAAGCCCGCATCGGCGGCGCCGAAGAAATACTGCAAAGTCTCCTGAACGGCGCCGACGAAAACCTGCAGAAAGACATATTCTATGCCCTGAGCCGCGTCGGCGGCGCCGCATCGGTAAAGACGCTGTATGCCGCCGCCGAAAAAGCAGGCTTCGGATACGACCGAACCAATGCAACCGATGCCTACATCGCCCTGCTGAAAAACCTGTCCATCTCGCCCGAAGACCGGCGCACGGATTTTATCCCCGCAATGCTGGGCGACGGATACCCCATCCCCGTTCCTTATGAATACAGACAGTCGGAAAAAGCCGCCGGCGAACTGCTGAAAAAAGCCGCCAAAGCCGGACAGAACCATACGCGCATCGCCGCCCTCGGAATCCTGCTCGACCTGCAGAAGGAAAAAGGTCTGAAAACACTGCAGACGGCGCTGAAAGACCCCTGCATCGAATACCGCAATGCGGCGCTGGCTCGTTTCTCGCCATACGCAGGCAGTAAATCGTATGTCGAACTGCTGAAAACGGCGGCAAAGTCGAAAAACGTCGACGCGACGGCAGACATCATCCGCTGGCTCGGCCGCGAAGCCGTCCAGAGCCCCGACAGGAAGGCGCTGTTGAGCACACTGGAAACAGGCATCGAAACTACCGCCGTGCAGGACTTGATCAAACTGCTGGCAAACCGCGACTTCGGCATAAAGCAGGCTGTGGCCGGCACGCTGGTTTCCATCGGCCACACGCAGGCGATTCCCGCGCTCGCAGGACTGCTCGCCGACAGCGACCCGCAGGTTGTCGAACTGGGGAAGACCTCGCTATCAGCCTTCAAGGGAGACATCGCGCCGGCCGTAGCTAAAATCATCCCGTCGTCGAACGGCGCCGGACAGATTGCCGCCGTGGAACTGCTGGCGCAGCGCAAGGCAACCAGCCACCTGAACAACGTGCTGGAACTGATCAAAAACGGCTCGCCCGAAGTGAAAACCGCCGCATACGTGGCATTGAAAGACGTCGTGGGCGAAAGAGACTTCACCAACCTCTGCGGAATGCTCGAATCGGCCGACAAGCCGGCCGTAGCATATTTGCAGCAGGCCATCATCGCCGCCCTCTCGTCGCAGCCGAAAACGCAGCAGGCCGAAACCCTCGTCCGCCGCATGTATCAGGCGGGAGAAAACAGGAAACATCTCTACTATCTGCCCCTGGCCGTCACCGGCGAAAACTCGGCGATGGAAATGATTGCGGACGGACTTGAAAAGGGAAGCCGGGATGCAAAAGACGCAGCCTTCGACGCGCTGCTGCACTGGGACAATCCCGAAGCCGCCGACCGAATCTTTGCCCTGTGCCAGACTCCGTCGGCATCGGACTATTTCGACCGTGCGCTCGGCGCTTACGTAAAACTCGTCTCCAGTCCGGCGATGACCGGCGAAAACCGTCTCATCCGTTTGCGCAAGGCAATGGAAATGGCCAAAACCGACGCGCAGAAAAACATCATCCTCCAGCAAACCGGACAGACGGGTACATACCTTGCCCTCCTGTATGCAGGTGATTTTCTCGACCAAAGCGCATTGAAGGAGGCTGCCGCCCAGGCGGTGATGCACATCGCGCTGAACCATCCGGAATATACGGGCGAAAACGTGGAAGCGCTGCTGAACAGGGCTGCCGCCGCCCTGAACAATCCCGACGCGGACTATCAGCGCCAGTCCATCAAAAAACATCTGGACGAGATGCCGAAGGAAAAGGGCTTCGTCTCCATCTTCAACGGCAAAGACCTGACCGGCTGGAAGGGTCTGGTCGAAAATCCGATTACCCGCGCAAAGATGAAACCGGCCGAACTGGCGAAGAAACAGGTCAAAGCCGACGAACAGATGCGTAAAGACTGGGCGGTCGAAAACGGCCTGCTCACATTCGTGGGGAGTGGATACGACAATCTCTGTACGGAAAAACTGTACGGCGACTTCGAGATGTACGTAGACTGGATGCTCGACCCGGCAGGCCCCGAGCCGGATGCGGGCATCTATCTGCGCGGCACACCGCAGGTACAGATCTGGGACACGTCGCGCACGAACGTCGGCGCACAGGTCGGCTCGGGCGGACTGTACAACAATCAGACGCATCCGAACAAGCCGCTGAAAGTGGCCGACAACCGGCTGGGCGAATGGAATACGATGTACATTAAGATGACCGGCGACCGCGTAACGGTGAAACTGAACGGCGAAACGGTTGTCGACGATGTGATTCTCGAGAACTACTGGGATCGCAAACAGCCGATTCCCGCCGTCGAACAGATCGAACTGCAGGCGCACGGCAGCAAGGTGTATTACCGCAACCTGTACGTAAAGGAACTGGAACGTCCAGAACCTTTCCGGCTCTCCGAAGAGGAAAAGAAGGAAGGCTTCAAAATCCTGTTCGACGGCACGAACATGCACGAATGGACAGGCAATCTGGTAGACTACAAAATGGCGGACGGCTGTATCGTCGTAGACCCGACAAGCAGCTTCGGCGGTAATCTCTACACGAAGGACGAATACGCCAACTTCGTCTTCCGCTTCGAATTTCAACTCACGCCCGCCGCCAACAACGGCCTGGGCATACGCACACCGATGGATGGCGACGCGGCATACGTGGGGATGGAACTCCAGATACTCGACAACGAACATCCCGTCTACAAAGACCTGGAGGCGTATCAGTATCACGGTTCGGTCTACGGCATCATCCCCGCCAAACGCGGCTACCTGAAACCGACGGGCGAATGGAACTGCCAGGAAGTCACGGCCGACGGCGACCATATTAAAATAGTCCTGAACGGTACGGTCATTCTCGACGGCAACATCCGCGAAGCTACGAAAAACGGCACGCCCGACCACCGCGAACATCCCGGTCTGTTCAACAAAAGCGGACACATCGGCTTTCTCGGTCACGGCTCGCCGTTGAAGTTCAAAAATATCAGAGTGAAAAGACTGAAATAAATACAAAATCATCAATAAACAAAAATATACAGGAAATTTCCATACGGGTTGCGTTTTTTTGTATATCTTTGCAGAGTTAAATAATAACGTTCAGATATGAAAACGATAGGATTATGGAGTGTGACATTATTGTGCACGGTACTTGCGTGCTGCGTTTCCTGCAAGTCGAAGCAAAGCGCCTATAAAGCTGCCTACGACCAGGCAAAGGAAAGGCAGGTAGAAGAAACGACCTTTGTGCAGGAGGAAGAAATTGCTCCCGTGTCGAAGTCGAAGACGGCGCCCACCGTTTCGCGGCAGGAGCGAATCACGCCCGTAGCGGGCGAAGATGCTTCGGGCATCAAGCTCTACAGCGTGGTAATCGGCAGTTTCAGAAACAAGACCAATGCGTATTCGCTGAAGGAGCGCATGCAGAGAGACGGTTACATGCCTGTTCTGGGTGAAAACGAACAGGGCATGTTGCGCGTCATCCTGACCAGTCACGAGACGCGCCAGGAAGCGGATGCAAGCAAGCAGGAGATAAGCAGGAAATACTATCCTGACTTCCAGGATGCCTGGGTACTGGAACGCCGGTACTGATTTCCCGCGATATTTCGAGCTAACGGCAAGTGTAAAGGACAGTCTGAAAACATGTACTGTCCTTTACTTTTGTCATGCTTTCTTTTCATCATGTCGAAAGAATGAAAATTGCACAGCATTACTCTCTTGAGAGGCACAATACGTTTGGGCTGCGGGTGAAGGCGCGCTGTTTCGTGGAATACGAAAGCGAGGGCGACCTGCAGAATATTCTGCACGACAAATATTTCCACGAACTCCAGTCGCTGCATATCGGGCAGGGAAGCAATCTGCTTTTTCTCGGCGATGTGGACGGCGTGGTGCTGCATTCGGCCATCAGGGGAATCGAACTGGCCGGCGAGACGGACGAAACGGCGCTGCTGCGGGTCGGCGCCGGCGAAGTATGGGACGACGTCGTGGCCTATGCCGTGGCAAAAGGCTGGGGAGGCATCGAAAACCTTTCACTGATACCGGGCGAAACGGGCGCGGCGGCCGTGCAGAACATCGGCGCGTACGGTGCGGAAATAAAAGACGTGGTCGAAACGGTCGAGGCATACAGTCTGCTCACTTCCGAAAAGCGTGTTTTTACGAATGAAATGTGCCGGTATGAGTACCGGCACAGTTTTTTCAGGGATGCGCGTCATGAACCGTATATCGTCACCCGCGTCACGCTGCGCCTGGCAAAGCAGCCGGCGCTCAAACTCGAATACGGCAATCTCCGGGAACGGGTTTTTGCCGACACGTCGCCGACGCCTGCCGGAGTGCGCGAAGCCGTAATCAACATTCGCCGTCATAAACTGCCCGACCCGTCCGAAGTGGGTAATGCGGGCAGTTTCTTTATGAATCCGCTGGTCTCGCCGACGCATTTCGAACAGTTGAAACGCGATTTTCCCGACATACCTTCCTTTCCGGCAAGAGACGGCGGAATGGTGAAACTTTCGGCCGGCTGGCTTGTCGAACAGTGCGGACTGAAGGGGATACGTTCGGGCAATGTCGGCACATATCCGCATCAGGCGCTGGTGATCGTGAACTACGGACAGGCGACGGGGCACGAAATAGCCCGCTTTGCCGAACATATCCGCGAACAGGTCGAACGGCGGTTCAGCGTCCGGCTGATTCCCGAAGTGAAATATATCGGACAGGAGATTCCGGAAAGATATTTACCACAGGAATAAATCCCGGCGTTATTCACAGGGGGCGCGCCTGCGGTGTACTGCGCGATGCGACAGTTTGAAGTGAAAATCACAATGCAGTCAAATGCCTTTGCCAATGACATGTTTCGTTATTTGCTTATTATGTCAGCCCGCTGGATTGCTTCGTGCCTCGCAAAGACGACGAATGCCATTGCCGACAACAACGACATCTTCGCCATTGCAACTGCGAGATACGAAGCAATCCGGCACGTGTCATTTTTTCCGGCCGGTTGAAAAAAATATGGCTCTATAACGTTTTGCGTGGGTAAAAAAAAGTTTTATATTTGCATCATGAACAGTAAAGAAATATTTTCATTAGCATTGGGACTACAAATCCCCTGGTCGGTAAAAGAGGTGAAGTTATCATCGTTATCGCCAACAGAACAGGAGTTACATATCTATATAGATTTCGAGCGCGGGTACAAA
>JAIRLL010000131.1 GCA_031259505.1 Tannerella sp. | reverse complement strand
TCATTCTGCTGCTGTTTGTACTGCTGCTTACGCGAAACTTGCGCTACTTGTTTCTGATTATGACGAGTCTGGCCGTCAACCTGTGCATCGCCGTGATTCTCTATTATCTGCTGCATCTGGAAATGCAACTGTATTCGCTGGCGGGCATCACGATTTCGCTCAGCCTCATCATCGACAATACGATTGTGATGTCTGACCATATCAAAAATCGCCACAACCGTGATGCCTTTCTGCCGATACTGACGGCGACGCTGACGACCATCGGAGCGCTGTCCATCATCTTTTTCCTCGACGAACGGATACGGCTCAACCTGCAGGATTTTGCGGCGGTGGTGATCGTCAACCTGACGGTTTCGCTGTTTATTGCCCTGTTTTTCGTGCCGGCTATGATAGACAAAACGGGCATGTTTCGCAGGCGGAAACAGATACGCATGCACAGGACGCGGCGACTGTCCGTCTATTTGTCCCGCTTTTATATGTGGCTGATGTGCTTTCTTTGCCGGTGGCGGGTGTGGGCATGCGTGGCGCTGACGCTGGCTTTCGGATTGCCGGTCTTCATGTTGCCGGAAAAAATCGAGATGAAATCCGGCCAGCCTCATTCGTATCTTGATTCTCTGTGGGCAGAAAAATATAATGCCGTTGCGGGTCACGAGGTTTACAAGGAAAAGATTAAGCCTGTGCTGGAAAAGGCGCTTGGCGGTTCGCTACGGCTTTTTGTGCAGAAAGTGTACAGCGGCAGTTATTTCACGAACCGCGAAGAGACGGTACTGACAGTGACGGCCTCGATGCCCAACGGCACAACCTTGGACCAGATGAACAGCCTTGTAGGCCGGATGGAGGCCTATCTGACCACATACGAAGGCATCCGTCAGTTCCAGACCAGCATCTTCAACGCACGGCAGGCACGTATCGACATCTTCTTCACGAAAGAGAGCGAGCGGAGCGGCTTCCCCTATACGCTGAAAAGTCGCATCACCAGCAGGGCGCTCGAACTGGGCGGGGGCAGTTGGAGCGTGTACGGACTGCAGGACCAGGGATTCAGCAACGACGTGCGCGAGAGTGCAGGCAACTACCGCATCGAGATGTACGGATACAACTACGACGAACTGTATGCCTGGGCAGAACAGTTGCGTGACACGCTGCTCGCCAACCGGCGCATCAAGGAGGTACTGATCAATTCGGAATTTTCGTGGTACAAGGACGACTATCAGGAATATTATTTTAATCTCAACAAGGCGCGGCTGGCAGAAGAAAACATTCTGCCCGACGAATTGTTCGCCTCGCTCTCTCCTGTATTCGGGAAGGACATTCCTGCAGGGAGTATTGTCGTCGACAACGAAATGGAACAGTTGAAACTGACGTCGCGCCAGTCGAACGAATACGACATCTGGAGCATGCAGCATGTGCCTCAGCATATCAGGAGCGTGCCATACAAACTGGCGGATCTTGCCACGGTCGAAAAGGGACAGATGCCGCAACGTGTCGCCAAGATCAACCAGCAATACCGCCTCTGCCTGCAATACGAATATATCGGCGCATCGAATCAGGGAACGAAGATACAGGAAAGGAAACTCGAATATTTCAACGCCGTGCTCCCGATGGGATACAGCGCCAAGTCAGAGAGTTTTTACTGGAGTTGGAGGCAAACAGACAACAGACAGTATTTGTTGCTGCTGCTCATCATCGTCATCATTTATTTCACATCGAGTATCCTTTTCAATTCGCTGAAACAGCCGCTGGCGATTATTTTTGTGATACCGGTGTCGTATATCGGCGTGTTCCTCACGTTCTACTGGTTCAGGCTGAACTTCGACCAGGGCGGATTTGCCTCGTTCGTGCTGCTTTGCGGCGTCACGGTGAACGCCAGCATCTACGTCTTGAATGAATATAACAAGATACGCGAACGCAAACCGCTCATGCCGCCGTATCGCGCTTACCTGAAAGCATGGAACGCAAAAATTACACCCATCTTCCTGACGGTTGTCTCCACCGTGCTGGGATTCATCCCGTTCATGCTGGGTGACGGCAAGGAGGCGTTTTGGTTTCCGCTGGCAGCAGGCACCATCGGAGGTTTGTTGATGTCTGTTATCGGGATTTATCTGTTCTTGCCGATTTTTACGCTGAGGAAGAAAAACTGAAGACAGAAAATCCTGATGAAGGTCTCGTAGCCTTTGAAATCGCCGCCGAACCATATATGCGTCAAAGCGCCTTTTCCCTTGTGATGCATCAGAAGCGTTTCACCGTCTTTCGTCAGTATGGGAAACTGCTTGCCGATAGATCCGAACGTTTTAAAATTGCCGGTCGCCACTTTTTAAGCAACGGCTGTTCCCTGTAATAACAGGAAAGTGAATGCAAAACTCAATATTTTATCCATAATAACTTCATACTGTACAGTTGCATTTTTTTGCATGGTTTCCGGATTTACATAAATTACTGCAATTTCCGGATTTCGTCTGCCGTCAGGCCGGTCAGTTCGGTGATGTCTTCGAGCGGCATTCCCTTTTTCAGACAGGCGGCGGCTACTTTCTCCATTCCTTCTTTTCGTCCTTGCTCTCTTCCTTCTTTTTGTCCCTTTTCCATCCCTTTCCTGATGCCTTTCTCGATGCCTTTCTTCATGCCCGCCCGTTCCGCGTCGGACATCACGCTCCGTTCGGTGAGGATAGCGTCCCGGATCTTGTCGTATGTAAACAGTTGTTTCTTCGTATAGGCGCCTACTTCCAGGTACTTGACTGCCTCGCGCGTTTCTCCGTTTTCCAGCAGTTCCGCAGGGATTTTTTCCGTGCTCTCGTTTATCTCCGTCAGGAAGCGCAGCCACAGTTCGTGCAGTTTCTTCTCCGCACGGTTTTGCGGCGCAAACTTCTTCAGTTCGATGAACACAAACTCCAGACCGTCGATCTGCTTCCGGGTATCCCTGATATTGACAATCTTGTAGTGATGATAGTACTCGTTGCGCATTTCGGGGGCTTTCTCGAAGTTTTCATTCACAAAATTCAGCGCGTAAACGGGTTGCAGCAGTTCGTACTTTTCCGCCCTGTCCAGTTGACGGACGTATGCCTTCGAGGCGTTTAGCAGCACGCGACTCCTGAAGCTCTCCGTCCAGTACATCTGCATCTCCACAATAAACTGCCTGCCGGTGGCATCCGTGCAGCGTACGTCCACGATCGAATTGCGCAGTATTTCCAGTTCCGGAACCAGTTCGCCCGTATCGTACTCGATGCTCACCACCCGTTGCGGTTCGTCAAACGGCAACATGCTGTTTATAAGGCTTATACACAGGTGCTTGTGTTCCCCAAAGATGCGCTTGAAGATCAAATCGTTTTTCGGATCAAGATAATATGCCATAGTCTTTTCTTTTCTGTTTTCGCGGCAAAGTTAATAAATGGGTGTGAATCCTGCAATACCTGACGATAAAATACAGGGAGTTGACGCAACTCGGCATGATTCTGTTATATTTTTTCCGGATTGCTTCGTTTCAGGACTTTCCGCAAAATCATGCCGCGCGCAGTATACATCGGGAAGACGACTGGCGTCGGGTTATGGTGGGCAGTATCAGTCTGTATAATGCAGAGGGAGAATGCCCGCACACTCTTTACACTGCCCAGTCGCCGGAATACGGGAAGGAAATGACACATGACACGATTCCCTATTCATTATCTATTCGCTGCCATTCAAAAATAGATGACTATCTTTGCTGAAAATTATGATAGCGATTTAACTTGTATGGAAACGGAAAAACAATATATGGCCCTGTTTACAAAATATGAAGATGTCATCTGTTCACATGCGGCAGATGAACTGAATTCGCTCCGCAGACAGGCGTTTGCCGATTTCGAGCATCTCGGACTGCCGGCAGCAACAGACGAGGATTACCGATATACGGATGTATCGCAGGCGTTTTCGTCCAATTATGGCGTAAATCTGCATCGCTTTGCCGTCCCCGTCGATACGAACAGCGTCTTCCACTGCGATGTGCCCAACCTCAGCACGGCGCTTTATTTCGTCGTGAACGATTCGTTTCATGCAGCGATACGGCCTGAAATACGATTTCCCGAAGGCGTTTTTGCCGGCGACATGAAAGCGTTCGGCAAACAGCATCCCGGCGTCGCCGCACGCTACTACGGCAAAGCAGCCTCCACCGACTGGAATGGCATCATTGCGCTGAACACCATGCTTGTGCAGGATGCGTTTGTCGTCTACATACCGCAGGATGTCCGGCTAAAACGGCCGATACAGTTAGTCAACATATTCCGCAACGACGCAGATCTAATGGCAAACCGCCGGATACTCGTGATTCTGGAACCGCGGGCCGAAGCCAAACTGCTGGTTTGCGACCACAGCATGAACGGTATCAAATCACTGGGCACGCAGGTCGTGGAGATTTTCGCGGGCGAAGACGCTTTTTTCGACTACTGCGATCTGGAAGAAAGCCATCTGCTCACGACCCGCTTTGCGTCGGTACACGTGGAGCAGGCCGCCCGCTCGAACGTGCTGATGAACGGCATCACCCTCAATAACGGACTGACACGCAATGACTACTGCGTATCCCTCAACGGTGAAGGAGCGGTAACAACTCTCTGCGGAATGGCCATTCAAGACCGGAACCAGCATGTGGATACCCATACCCATATCGTCCACGCCGCACCGCGCTGTACGAGCGCCGAACTGTTCAAGAACATCTTGAAAGACCATGCCACAGGCGCTTTCTGCGGACGCATCACCGTCAGGGAAGGGGCAGACAAAACAACAGCATACCAGACCAACCGCAACCTCTGCACCGGCCGCGAAGCCGTGATGTACAGCAAGCCGCAACTCGAAATATATGCCGACGACGTGAAATGCTCGCATGGAATGAGCACCGGGCAATTGGACGAACAAGCCCTGTTTTACATGCGCAGCCGCGGTCTGCCCGAAGACGAGGCGCGACTGATGCTCAGCATCGCCTTCATGTCCGAAGTCACTGGCCATATCCGCCTGGACGGATTGAAAGAGCGCCTTTACCGCCTTGTCGAGAAGCGTTTGCGCGGCGAACTTGCCCGCTGTGCGGAATGTGAGGTTTGTGCATGACGGGAAATTCAGGATTCAATACCGGAATTCTCATCCGAACGGAGAACGCAAATATTTTTTTACGTCGACAGTTTTTTTAAAGAATCATTCGTATATTTGCTCCCGATTCCGGCATGAATATGAACACAACCGATAAATTGCAAATATTTAACCGTTTATATACGGATTACCAAAAACGGTTCATCCGTTTTGCCCTTACGTATGTCCGCGACCTGGCTACAGCCGAGGACATCACGGCCGATGCTTTCGTCCATTTCTGGGAAAACAGCGATTCGCTGACGCCCGACACCTCTGCGCCGGCCTACATTCTCGGCGTCGTCAGAAACAAATGCCTCGCCTACCTGCAGCACGAACAGGTGCGCGAAGTCGTGGAAGAAAAGCTCAGAGAACATGCGGAATGGGAATTGCGCACACGAGTGGCGCTGCTGGAAGCGTGCAATCCCGATGAACTTTTTGCGGCCGAAATACAGGCTATTATTGACCGCACGCTCGCCTTGCTGCCCGAACAGACCCGTCGGATATTCACGATGAGCCGTTACCAAAACTTGTCTTACAGAGAAATTGCCGAGCAGTCGGACATGACGGAAAAGGGTGTCGAGTTTCACATCGCGAAAGCGCTCAGAGCGCTGAGAATTAGCCTGAAAGATTACGCCCCCGTATTTTTGTACCTGTTTCTCTGATTTTTTTTGTTTTTTTTTACTAGGGATGCGCCCCGCTGAACGCATTATATATACGTAAGGTAATAATAATGGACAAAAACATACTGTACGGATTTTTTAACGGCACGGCGTCGCACTACGAAGAGATGCAGATACGCAAATGGCTGGAAGCGTCTGCCGAAAACCGGCGTATCTTTCTGGAAGAGCGTCGGATGTTCGACATGCTCCTGCTGAATGTCCGCGAAGATGCCGCACGTAAAACAGCCGCACACCGCACGCGCATCGTCCCGTTCCTGAAAGAAGCCGCCAAAGTGGCCGCCGTCGCAGTCATAACGCTTGCCGTATGTTACAGCTACTTCCGCCATCGCGAGCGCGACGAAGCCCCGGCCATGCAGACCGTTTCCGTCCCCGCCGGGCAGCGGGTGAACCTCACGTTGCCCGACGGCACGAACGTATGGCTGAACGCACGCTCGATCCTTGCATATCCTGCCCCGTTCGACCGGGACAAAAGGGTGATGACGCTGGACGGAGAGGCCTATTTCGAAGTAGCCCGGGACGAAAAGAGACCGTTCTCCGTACAAACCGCCCAGGGTGTAATCGAAGCGCTGGGCACGCAGTTCAACGTGGACGCCTACGCATCGGACAGCGTCTTCGAAACGACGCTCATGAGCGGACGTCTCAAAGTACGGCTGAACGGCGATTCTATCGGCGGCATCGTGCTCACGCCCGACAAAAAGGCAACCCTGAAAGAAGGAAAACTGCTGGTCGAACACGTGAATGACTACACGCAATACCGCTGGCGCGAAGGACTGATTTGCTTCAGCAACGCGTCGTTTGTCGACATCATGCACGATTTTGAAAAATACTACGATATATCTATTCGGGTGAAAAACAGGAAAGTGATGAAATATTCCTACACAGGCAAATTCCGCTATACGGATGGTGTGGACTACGCCCTGCGGGTTTTGCAGAAGGACTTGCGCTTCACTTACCGGCGAGACGACGATTTGCAAATCATGTATATCGAGTGAATAAAAATGAATGTCTTACCATTAAAATTTAACTGCCTATGGAAAAAGAAAGGAATGTATGAAAATCAAATGAGAAAGAAGGCCGGCAAGCGCTCGGAATGCCCGCCGGCCGGTAATTAACACAATTATTTTTAAAAACAAAATGTATTAATCAAAAAACAAAACAAAGGTATGAAAAATAAATCTTTGAAGGAGGGGCTTTACCTCCATAACTTACGATTTAACAAAATTTTTAGGATCATGAAATTGACGACATTGTTGCTTACTGTATGCGTATTGTGTTCATTTGCAGAAAATACACATTCGCAGAATGCAAAGGTGACGCTTAACAGGCAAAACGTCCTGCTGAGCGCTGTTTTGGATGATATCGAGCGTCAGACGGATTATCTGTTCATTTTCAACAACGAAGTGAACATCAACCGCAGAGTCTCGGTAAAGGCGAAGAACCAACCTGTATCCGGCGTGCTGGATAAGTTGTTGGCAACTACGGATGTGGAATATGCCATGGCAGGAACGCACATTGTGCTCTCCAGAAAGGAAGCGCTGTTTTCCGAATCAGTCCGGCAGTCCGGCAAACGGATCACCGGCACGGTCGTCGACGAAACCGGCGAGCCGGTCATCGGCGCGAACATCATTGAAAAAGGCGCAGCGGCGAATGGAACGGTGACCGACGCGGACGGGAATTTCTCGCTGGACGTGGCGGACAACGCCGTGCTGCAAATATCCTTTATTGGATATATCACGCAGGAAATTGGCGGATTATATAGTGGCAAACATCTTATAATTAATCTAATAGAGGACATGCAGGCGCTGGAGGAAGTAGTCGTAGTCGGCTACGGCACGATTAAGAAGCGCGACCTGACGGGCGCTGTTGCACAATTCAAGACGGACAAGATTGAGAAGGAGAAACCTGCTACCGTGCAGGATATTCTGCGCGCCAACCTGCCCGGACTGAATGTCTCCGTCAATACGGATGCCAAAGGCGGCGGCGGTATGCTTATCCGCGGGCAGCGCTCACTGAAAGCCGGTAACTCGCCACTCCTTGTCGTGGACGGGATGATTTTCTTCGGCGAACTGTCCGAAATCAATCCTGCAGACATTGACCGGGTGGATGTGCTTAAAGATGCCGCTTCGGCTGCTGTCTATGGAGCCAAGTCGGCCAATGGCGTTGTCATCATTACAACTAAAAAGGGCGTCACGCAAAAGCCGATCATCCATTTCGATGCCAGCGTTGGAGTTGCTACGCCGGGCCCCGCGACCGTAACACATCCCGGTACGGAAGAATTCCTGAAATTCCGGGAAAATTCGTACAACAGTTGGTCGCTGTTCCAGACGCCCTGGGCTTATGCCAAACCTACGTCCGAAAACCTGAGCAAATATGGCAAGACGCTGGACGAATGGCTGGCTTTTGACGGAAAAAAAGGCGACCCGGAAGATATCTGGCTGCAAAGAATAAATGTGTACGACGTGGAAAGGAAAAGTTATTTCAACGGAAAATCTTTCGACTGGAACGATGCTACTTACCGGAACGGTTTGCGCCGGAATTACAACGTCAGCCTGTCGGGCATGAGCAACCGCTTCAACTATTACTGGTCAATGGACTATACGGATAATGAAGGCGTACTGATAGGAGACGAATATGAAGCTTTCCGTACCAACCTGAAATTTGACGCTTCCGTCACGGACTGGCTGACGGTCGGGACAAACATCAATTTCCAGAACCGGATTGAAGAAGGCTTGCCGGTCGACTGGTTTGGACAAATTTACCGTAATAGCCCATACGCTCTGCCGACCGACGATGACGGTAATCTTGTCAGCCATCCGGCGCCAAATCAGGAAAGTGTAAATACCGCTTTTTATAATCAATATAAAGAATTGCATAACAGAACGTATACTTTCAATACTTCCATGTATGCAAAACTGACGCTTCCTTACAATTTTACTTATCAGGCAACGTTCGCCCCGCGTTTTTCGTGGTTGCACCGTCGGTATCACGAATCGTCCGAAAATCCGATGTGGGGTGATAACGGAATGGCGCAACGAGCCACAACACAATGGTACGAATGGCAGCTGGACCAGGTGCTTACATGGGACAAGACCTACGCCGACAGGCATCATTTCATTGTGACCCTGATGCAGGGAAGCGAAGAACACAGGAGCTGGTATGAGAGTATTACCGCCCGCGACTTTTCGCCGACCGATGCGCTTGGATATCATTTTCTTGCAGGCGCCAATATGGCAAAAAGTTCCGTCGGCAGCAGCGACTCCCACAGTACGGGCGACGCCATGATGGGACGGCTTTTTTATGCGTTCGACAACCGCTACATGCTTACCGCCTCCATTCGCAGAGACGGCTATTCGGCATTCGGCATGGCACATCCTCACGCTACGTTCCCGTCCATTTCGCTGGCCTGGGATTTCAGCCGGGAATCTTTCTTTAAATGGAAACCGATGAACAGCGGCAAACTGCGCTTGTCGTGGGGACAAAACGGAAACCGCGACATCGGTATCTATCAGGCGCTGTCGAACTTGACGACCGGGTCGGGAAAATATCTGTATGTAGATCCCGCTTCGGGCACAGTAAGGGAGGTATCTCAATTGTATGCCGACCGTATGGCAAACCATAACCTGAGATGGGAAACTACCTCGTCGTGGAATGTGGGACTGGATTTCGGATTCCTCGCAAACCGCATTACCGGCGCCATCGACGCCTACTCCATGCCGACTACCAACCTGCTGATGGATCAGTCTTTACCAATCATTATAGGATATTCAAAGGTGACGACCAACCTCGGCGAAATGCTTAACAGGGGGATGGAAATATCCCTTAATTCGATAAACGTCAACAACAGGGACTTCTCGTGGTCTTCAACCCTGAATTTCGTGATGAACAGAAATAAAATCGTTCATCTGTATTACGAATACGAAGACGTGACGGATGCAAACGGGAATGTAATCGGACGGAAAGAACGGGATGATGTCAGCAACCAGTGGTTTATCGGGTATGACATCAATTCCATCTGGACATATAACGTGATCGGCATCTGGCAGTTGGGCGAAGAAGAGGAAGCGGCAAAATATGGCCTTTATCCGGGCGACATGAAACTGAAAGATGTGGACGGAGACTTGCGATACACCAACGACGACAAGGAATTTCTCGGCTATACCACGCCCCGTTTCCGGCTCTCGTTGCGGAATGAGTTTACCATGTTTCAAAATTGGGACATATCCCTGTCTGCCTATTCCTGGCTGGGACAAAAGGGGAGAACCGTCGGGCCGGGCAATTATACGCTGTCTTCCGGTTCTGTACAGGTGTATTATGACAAATACACCAGAGCCGTAGGCACAAAATTCTGGACGCCGGACAATCCGACGAACGATTATGCCCGCCTGATGTCCACGAATCCCCAGAATGTATATCCGGACTTTGTACTGAACAAATCTTTTGTACGTCTGGAAAATATAGCCGTAGCATACAACGTTCCCAAACGTTTCCTGTCGAAACTGAACATAGAAAAACTCAGTATCTACGGAAATATCCGGAATGTAGCCGTATGGGCGCCTTACTGGAAACTCGAATATGGCGATCCCGAAGGAGCGGCCACCTATAATCCCCGCTATTACACGATGGGTATCAATGTTACATTATAGTCGAATCCCAAAACATTTAAATATATGAAATCAATGATAAAAAACAGTTTGAGAATCGTTTTGCCGGTGGCGGCGCTGTTTGCGGCAGTATCTTGCAGCGAATCGTTCCTGAAGCCTGACCCGCTTTCGTTCTTTGAACCTTCGAAAACGTTTACTTCGTCTGCCGGACTGGAAGCGGCCATTACTTCGTGCGACCGGCAACTGATAACTTTCTTTTATGGGGAGATTCCGCCCATTTGTACGGATGGCGTCTTTTCGGAGATGCATGTGGATGGCACTACCGATAAAGCAGGACGGGCGCAGGACCTTAACATACTGATCACCCCGACGGCAGACCTTACCAGTTCGAACGCCAACAGAATAGGCATTTCCTGGCAGGAAGGTTTTTACGGACTGAAATATGCCAATACGGTGATATCGAATGTGGAAAATATTTCCGGACTGGAGGCCGAAGTGCGCGACCATTTTCTGGGACAGGCTTATTTTCACCGGGCATTCCGTTATTATTTCCTCTGTTTCCAGTTCGGAGACATTCCGCTGATAACAAAAGAAATTATTTCGCCCAAGTTCAACCTGCGTTCCACAAAATGGCAGGTGATCATCGAAAAAATGACCGCCGACATGGAGTTTGCCGTGGCGCATGTCCGGGAAACAGTCGACCGTGGCGCCGTGAATCGTACGGCATGCAAACATCTGCTTGCAAAACTCTATCTGGCCGCAGGACGTTTCGACGACGCCATCCGGCTAACGACCGAAATTATCAACGACCCGAACTATGCCCTGATGACGGAGCCTTTCGGCACATTTGTCAATCCGATGCCGGACGTACATTCCATTACGAGAAACATTATCTGGGACTTGCACCGCCACGAAAATAAGGCCATTGCCGCCAACCGGGAAGCGATTCATCTGATCATCGACCGGGAAGACTTTGCAAACAGCCGTGTAAACTCCGGAATGATGCGAAATTATGTCCCCTACTACCTGTCGGCAGGTAAAATAATCACACCCGACGGAAAACCGGGAACAACCGATGTCCCAACTTCCAACCAGAACGGAATAGACATACGCAAGGCTTACGGACGGGGCGTGGCCTACGGACGGGGAACCGTGTACAGCACCAAAACGATATGGGACGATCCCAATGATTTGCGCCACAGTCGCGAAACAGGAAACTGGATGTGTATGGAAGACGTCGTATACAACCATCCCGACCTGAAAAGCAGCGGCAATCCGTGGTACGGCAAGCCTCTGCAGTTATATAATGAAGATGGCGTGATATTATGCACGGATACGCTCCGCAGTTGGGCCGCCTGGCCGCATTACAAGACATGGGTGGAATCGCCCCGGGCAGAAAACAGCAATTCATACAATGGCGGCGCATGCGACTGGTATATTTACCGTCTGGCGGAAACGTACCTCGTCCGCGCCGAAGCCAATCTATGGAAGGGCAACCAGGCGGCGGCGATGGCAGACATCAACGTCATCCGGACGCGGGCAAAATG
>JAIRLL010000127.1 GCA_031259505.1 Tannerella sp. | reverse complement strand
GCTTCGACAACCCGAACAGAAACCCGTTTGCCCCGTCGGAGGGCTCCGATAACCCGAACAGAAACCCGTTTGCCCCGTCGGAGGGCTCCGATAACCCGAACAGAAACCCGTTCACCCCGTCGAAGGGCTCCGACGACCCGAACAGAAGTAGAGACGTAGCGCGCGCGTCTCTACTCTCGAAACTCCTAACCCGGCGCAGATTCAAATTTTTCTTTCTTTCCAGAATGCAAATCTAAGGTGCGAACCCGAAGGGTGAAGCAATCCGGTAGAATATTTTGAAATCCTGGAATTTGGAATCTTGAATCTCGATTCTTTTTTATTTCCCGAATATTTGTTCTACTTTTGTCGCGGTTAAATTCAATTTTCAATTTATAAGAGATGAAGATATGAAACACATTTTCGATACGATTCGATTCTGGATGGATAACGCGCGTTCGAGAGCGCTTCCGCAGAGTGTGCTGCCGGCCGTACTGGCGTTCTGCATGGCCTCGCAGCAGGATGGCTTCGCCGTCGTCCCGGGCCTGCTGGCCATCGCGGGCGTGATGGCAGGTCATTTGAGTATTAACCTGTTCGACGATTATTTCGACTACCGGGTCAAGGGGACGGAGTTTCGCGAGGCAATGGTACGGAAGGGTTTCCGGGCGCGTATTGCGAAATGTCCTTACATCACTTCGGGACAGACAGGGCTGAAGCAACTGCTGGCGGCCTGTCTGGCGTTCGGCGCGGTCGCGCTGTGCCTGGGCTTTGCGATATTCCTTTTCAGGGGGACGGTCATCCTATGGTTTGCCCTGGCGACGGCTGTGCTGGGGGTTTCGTATTCGGGATGGCCGCTACGGATTTCGTACCACGGGCTGGGCGAAATACTTATCGGCATCATGTTCGGCCCGCTGCTGATGGCGGGCGTCTACTATTCGGCCTGCGGACAGTGGGACTGGACGACGATGTTCGTCTCCATACCCGTGGGGCTGCTGGTGGCTAACATCGTGTATACACATGCCATCATGGACTGCGAACCGGACCGGGAGGCGGGCAAGATGACGTTCGCCGTACTGCTGAAAGACAGGCGCCTGATGCTGGTCAGCCTGTTCATCCTGCTGGCGGCTGCCTTTGCGAGCATCCTGTACGGAGTGATACGGAGCTACCTGCCGCCTGCCTATCTGCTGACGATGCTCGCGCTGCCGATGGCTGCGGGGCTGTTTCACCTGATGGTGGAATTTGTCCGTCATCCGGAGAAGAAGTTCTCGCCCCGCATCTGGATGGGGCCGATGGACGACTGGGCGCGGATATGCGCCTTCGACCTGGACTGGTTCATGATTCGCTGGCTGCTTGCCCGCAATCTGCTGTCGTTTTTCTGTCTGATAACAATCGCCGTTTCGCTTATTACCCGTTTCCTATGATGCATCCGCTGATATATTTGCCGCTGTGGTTTGTCAGGGCCAGGCTGTTTGGCTCCTGCAGGCCGCTGCAGACGGTGCTGTTCATTTCCGACAGGTGCAACCTGGCGTGCAGGCACTGTTCGATATACCGGTCGAAGGATCCGCACGTCAAGACTTACGGACAGATACGTGACGAACTGGAGTATTCGTATCGGCTGGGGTCGCGGTTTGTCGACTTCGAAGGAGGCGAGCCTACGCTGTGGCGCGACGGGGAGCATGACCTGAACAGCCTGATACGGCTGTCGAAAGCCATCGGCTTCTATACGGCGACGGTCACGACCAACGCGCAAATGCCGTTTGCCGGTTCCGAAGCCGACTCCATCTGGGTGAGCCTCGACGGGCTGGGCGCGTATCACGACGAGATTCGGGGACGGGGCGCCTTCGACCGTCTGGTGACGCACATCGCCGGCGCCGGCCACCCGCGTCTGAGCGTGAACATGGTCGTCAATGCATTGAATTATGCTTCGGTGGAAGAAACCATCCGGTTTGCCGGGAGCAGTCCTCACATACAGTCCATCTCGCTCAATTTTCATACGCCCTACAGCGGGACAGAGCACCTCTTTCTGGACTGGGAGAAGCGCGCACGTGTAATCGACCTGATTATCGGAATGAAAAAAACAGGCTATCCGGTGATGAACTCGGTCTCGGGACTGCGGCTGATGAAGCACAACCGGTTCGCGAAGCAGTGCTGGGTGACGAACTTCATCATGTCCGATGGCAGGCGGCTGCCGGAGTGTCAGGGACGGGAGGCAGGCGTCTGCGACAGGTGCGGCCTGTCGATGGCCGGCGAGATGCACGCAGTATTCACCCTGAAGCCGGATACGCTGATGGCGGGGTTGAAACTGCGGGTGTAACAGGGAACCGTTATCTCCGGTATCATTTTTAAACAACAGTACTAATCAGTAAAAAGGTCGAGGTATCAATAATTCAGTAAATCATACATTCAGTTACTCAGCCGTTCGCGCCATCATCCGTTCAGCGGCCGGATGGCTCCCTGCCGTGCTGCTGGCGGCGGTACTGTGCGGATGCAGCCGGGAAGTGCGCATTGACAGCGAGCCGGCAGGACGCACCGTGCTGGTATACATGATTGCGAGCGACCTGGACAGTTGGCTTGCGCAGAACATCGAGGACATGAAGCAGACTGCCACGGCGAAGAACCTGAACGGCGGACATCTCGTCGTCTTCTATTCCGCGAACGCGCACAGCGCCGAACTGTTTGAACTGCGCGAAGGCAGCGGAGGACAGGTGACGCGGCATCATATCCGCGACTATGCGGATGCGAGCGCCATCTCGGCGTCGACGATGCGGCAGGTCGTGCGCGACGTGGTCGACCTCTATCCCTCCGCCAGCTACGGGATGATCCTCTCCAGCCACGGCACGGCATGGCTGCCCGCCGACGTCTCGCCTGCCCTGCGCGCCTTCGGCGACGAAGATGGCCGGAGGATGGAAATGAGCGAACTGGCAGCGGGGCTGCCCGACGGGCTGTTCGACTTCCTCGTCTTCGACGCCTGCAGCATGGCTGCTGTCGAGTGCGTGTACGAACTGCGCGGCAAGGCGCGGCGCATCATGGCATCGCCCTCCGAGACGATGCGCTATGGCATTCCCTACCACACCGTCGTTCCACTGCTCTTCACACGCGGCGAAGCCCGCCTCGACGAAGCCGCACGACGCTTCTACCTCTTTTATCACGATGAATACGACGAAGCGCCCTTTGCCAACATCGCTGTCGTCCGCACGGCCGAACTCGAAGAACTGGCGCTCGTCACGCGCGAAATCATCGCCGGATACGGAGGGCGTACCGCCGCCATCTTCACCCCTCCCCTGCCCGACTGGCAACTGCTCTCGCACTGGACAGGCTCGCCCACCGGACTGTACGACTTTGCCGACGTGATGAGCCGCATGGCCACCGTCGAACAGTACGTCCGTCTCTCGCTCTGCCTGAACCGCGCCGTCGAAGCCTCGTTCACCACCGAATACACCTACTGCACCGAAGGACGGCGGACGGTTCGCATCGACCGCTTCTCCGGCCTCTCCGTCTACCCCCTCCAGTCGCACCTCGCCAGCCTGAACGCACGCTACATGCAGTTGCAGTGGTACAGCGACGTCTATCAGTGAACTGTGAACCGCCCGCAAGAGACGCCGGATACGCCCGCCGCCGGCAGTCCCTGTATTTTTCAAATAAACGAAGAAAAATAACACGCGCCGGATTGCTTCAGGCTACGCCTTCGCAATCTTTTCGGCTGGCGAGCCAGACTTTTCAACTGTTGAAGTAAACCTTTCTTTCCTGTCACGAACTCAGGTTAATATGTCCGAAAGATTCCGGTCGGAAAGGCTCATTCATATTTATACTGACCGAGTTCGGGATAAGAAGTATGTTTTTCGCCACAGGGTGCGGGAAAACACATACACAATGTATTTTTTTCGCCACAGGGTGTGGGAAGAATGTATTTTTTACGCCACAGGGTGCGGGAAGAATATACACAGTGTATATCCCGTCACGGGCGCTTCGTTTCAGGACTTTTCGCAGAATAATGCCGCGCGCAGTATATATAAGCCGTAAACGGTTATTTCTTATCTCGAACTCGGGTTATACTGTACCCGGCAGAATAATATCGCAAAACTGCACCGCGTGCAGTATAAATGTTTAACTTTGCAGCCGTAAGAAAATAAACAAACAAACCAAGAATGGCTTTACAGTGTGGTATTGTGGGGCTTCCCAACGTGGGAAAGTCTACCCTGTTCAATTGCCTGTCCAGCGCAAAGGCGCAGGCGGCAAATTTTCCTTTTTGTACGATAGAACCGAATGTGGGAACGATTACCGTTCCCGACGAACGGCTGAATACGCTTGCAGCGCTCGTACATCCCGAAAAAACCGTTCCGACGACCGTTGAAATCGTCGATATCGCCGGACTTGTCAAGGGAGCAAGTCAGGGCGAAGGGCTGGGCAACAGGTTCCTTGCCAATATTCGCGAGACGGACGCCATCCTGCATGTGCTGCGATGCTTCGACGATGAAAACGTGACGCATGTCGATGGAACCGTCAATCCCGTGCGCGACAGGGAAATCATCGACTGCGAACTGCAGTTGAAAGACCTCGAAACGGTCGAATCGCGTATCGGCAAAGTGCAGAAACAGGCGCAGACGGGCGGCGACAAACAGGCGAAAACGGCGCTCGACGTCCTGATGCAGTACAAAGCCGCTCTCGAGCAGGGCAAATCGGCGCGCACCGTCCGCTTCGACAGCAAAGACAGCGAACAGGCTGCCCGCGACCTGTTTCTGCTGACAAACAAACCCGTACTGTATGTCTGCAACGTGGACGAAGCGTCTGCCGTCTCGGGAAACAGATACGTCGACGCCGTGCGCGACGCCATCCGCGAAGAAGATGCCGAACTGCTGATCGTGGCGGGCAAAATCGAATCGGAAATCGCCGAACTGGAAACCCGCGAAGAGCGCGAACTGTTTCTCGGCGAACTCGGTTTGCAGGAATCGGGCGTAAACCGGCTAATCAAGGCGGCATACAGGCTGCTGAACCTGGAAACGTTTCTCACCGCCGGACCGCAGGAAGTCCGCGCCTGGACATACCGCAAAGGCAGCAAGGCGCCGCGATGCGCTGGCGTCATACATACCGATTTCGAGAAAGGATTTATCCGCGCCGAAGTCATCAGGTACGACGACTACGTCCGTCTCGGCTCCGAGAACGCCTGCCGCGAAGCGGGAAAGATATACGTCGAAGGGAAAGAATACGTCGTGCAGGACGGCGACATCATGCATTTCCGGTTTAATGTCTGAACTTTTAGAGATGCGAAATGAACGGTATCTTTCACTTTTCCCATTGCATGCGCTTGGAAACCGTGAGATTTTCATCTGATTTTGCCGGACAGTTAATTTTTTTTTTGTGCAATGAGATACTTTAATATAGCAGGTCCCTGCAACAGTACGGACCATTACATGATAGACGCCGCCACCCGCCTGCATGGCGTGGAACAGTTGATAGACATGAAACAGTATTTTGTGATTCATGCGGCGCGGCAGAGCGGGAAAACCACTTACCTGAAAGACCTGACCGGCCGGCTGAACGCAGCCGGGGAATATTATGCACTGTACTGCTCGCTGGAAAGCGTGCAGGGGGTGATTGATCCGAAAGAAGGGATACCTCAATTTGTCATGAAAATCAAATATCAGCTTCGGCTTTCGAACATTCCTCACAAACCGGAATTTGCCGGAAATGTGGATTACAACGATTTCACCGGCGTTTTGAATATGGAACTTACCTTGTTTTGCATGTTGTTGGACAAGCCTCTGGTGATTTTATTCGACGAGGCAGACTGTTTGAGCGAAGGAACTTTGATTTCTTTCCTGCGACAGTTGCAGAATGGCTATAACGAGCGAAGTACTACTCCTTTTGTCCATTCCGTAGCCCTGGTCGGTATGCGCAACATCCGCGACTACAAAGCCCGGATTCGTCCCGACAGCGAATCGCTGGGCAGCGCCAGCCCGTTCAATATCGTTACGGAGTCGCTGACATTAAAAAATTTCACCAGAGAAGAAATTGCCCTGCTATACAGCCAGCATACCGGCGAAACAGGACAGATGTTTGAGGAAGATGCGATTGAACAGGTCTGGGAACAGACACAGGGACAGCCCTGGTTAGTGAATGCCATTGCCCGCGAGGCGATCGTGAAAATCCTGCAATCGAACTGCACCAGACCCGTTACGGCGAACCTGGTGAGCGATGCCATCCAAAACATCATCCTCGCCCGTCCGACGCATATCGACAGCCTGCTTGAGCGACTGAAAGAACCGCGGGTACGCAGAATAATCGAGCCGATGATTCTGGGTGAGGAATTTATCCGGAGGAGTTCGGACGATTTCCTGTACACCTGTGATTTGGGGTTAATCCGCGTGGTCAGCGGGCGGATAGAACCCGCCAATCCGATTTACGCCGAAGTGATTATCCGCAAACTGTCTTCCGATATGCAGGACACCCTGGAAGATGCGAAGTATCCCTACCGGCTGCCCCGCTACCTGAAAGACGGGCGTATCGACATGGACTTCCTGATGCGCGACTTCCAGCAGTTCTGGCACGCCAACAGCGACATCTGGCTGAAAAGTTGCGACGATTATCCGGAAGCGGCGCCTCTCCTGGTGATGATGGCTTTCCTGCAACGGGTGGTGAACGGCGGCGGAGAGATTATACGCGAGATGGCGTCGGGCACAGGCCGCCTCGACCTCTGCCTGATTTACGAAAACAGGAAGTACCCCATAGAACTGAAAATACGCTATGGCGACAAATATCTGGAAGAAGGTATCGAACAGACCGCCCGATACATGGATTTGCACTGCTGCCGGAAAGGCTGGCTGGTGGCGTTCGACCGCCGCACGGCCGTCAAATGGGAGGACAGGCTCTACATGAAGAAGGTATCGGTGGACGGGAAAACGGTTACGGTTGTGGGAGTATAAGACATATGAACATACAGGAAGATTTGAAAACCCGGCGCGAGCGTGTCCGGAAGGCCATGCGGCAGGCGGGGGCAGATGCCTGTCTGCTCGGCGTCAATGTGAACATATTTTATCTCACCGGAAAGATATTCAACGGTTACTGCTACCTGCCGGCCGAAGGCGACCCGCTGCTTTTCGTCAAACGTCCGAATCCTTTCGACGAAGCGAATGTCGTCTACATCCGCAAGCCTGAAGATATGGCGACGGCCTTTGCTGCCGGCGGCCGGGCGTTTCCCCGTCTGCTGCTGCTCGAGACGGACGAGATTTCGTACAGCGAATGCCTGCGCCTCCAGGCTGTATTTCAATCGCCCGAAACGGGTAATGCCTCCTCGCTGATGCGGCGCATACGCATGATCAAGACGCCGTGGGAACTTGAACAGATGCGCTTCTCGGCGGAGCGACATGCCGCCACCTATTCGGAAATCGGCGCGTGTTACCGTCCCGGCATGACAGATCTGGCATTTCAGGCGGAGATAGAGAGGCGGATGCGACTGAACGGCTCAATAGGATTTTTCGGCGTGTACGGGCAAAACATGACTATTTTCATGGGCAGCGTGCTGGCGGGCGACAATGCGGGGGCGCCTTCGCCGTTCGATTTTGCGCTGGGCGGAGACGGACAGACGCCTCTGTGCCCAATTGGCGCCAACGGGACGGCGCTCCGCGAAGGCATGGCGGTGATGGTCGACATGGCAGGCAACTATTCGCCCTACCTGACGGACATGACCCGCGTGTTCGCAATCGGCGAACTGCCCGATTCGGCTTACCGGGCGCATCGGGTATCGCTGGAGATACAGGAGGCTTTCGTCCGCAACGCGCGTCCGGGCGTTTCCTGCGCTGCGCTGTACAATCAGGCGCTGGAGATTGCCGTCGACGCCGGGTTGAAGGATTTCTTCATGGGCACACGGCAGCAGGCAAAATTCGTAGGACACGGCATCGGGTTGCATATAAATGAACTGCCCGTACTCACGCCCCGTTCGAAAGACGAACTGCAGTCCGGCATGACGATCGCGCTGGAGCCTAAATTCGTAATACCGGACGTCGGCGCCGTCGGCGTGGAAAACAGTTTTCTGGTAACGGACACGGGTGTGGAAAAACTCACCGTTTTCGAAGAAAACATTATCCCGCTAAAGCACGCGAAATAAATAAACCGTGCAAACACGGTGAACACGGGGATTTATTGGCAGGGTGTATACTTTTCAGATAAACAGGCGAAAATATCAAGTCCGGACTGTGCTTCACTGCTTCGTACCTCGCAGTCGCAATAACGTCGGCTGCTATTGTTGTCAGCAATGGCATCCGGCGTCATCTTTTTTTGCGTCGCCATGCGAAAATAATTTTCGTGTGAATATAAAAAGCGCTAACTTTACAGCAAAAATACGGAAGACATGAATGAAGACATCAGCATGAACGTAGAGCGGTTAAATCCGCTGAATGACTGGCTGTTCATGAAATACATGA
>JAIRLL010000121.1 GCA_031259505.1 Tannerella sp. | reverse complement strand
ATGCTGTTCGCGGGTTTGCAGAGCCAGGCGGTAGGCCGGCCGGCCGGAAGCATCGACGGAAAGACCGATGATGCGCCCGGGTATATTGCGCCTGTATTCATCCCTTACGGCGAAATATGCCGCCGAGGGGCCGCCGTAGAACATGGGGATGCCAAAACGCTGGCTGCTGCCGAAAACAGCGTCGGCGCCCCATTCGCCCGGAGGCGTCAGCAGCGTCAGGCTCAGCAGGTCGGCGGCTACGGCTACACGTACGCCGCGGCTGTGCGCTTCGGCCGTAAACGATTTGTAATCGGCCACTTCACCGTTGCCGTCGGGATACTGGACAATCGCGCCGAACACGCTGTCGGAGAATGTAAAACGGCGATAATCGTCCACGACCACTTTGATACCCTGCGGTATCGCGCGCGTGAGTACCACGGACAGCGTCGATGAAAATACGTTTTCATCGACAAAAAGCACATTGACGCCGGCTTTGACCTGTTCGCGGCTGCGTGTCAGGAAAAACATCGTCGCCGCTTCGGCTGCAGCCGTCGCTTCGTCGAGCAGCGAGCAGTTGGCAAGAGGCATGCCGGTGAGTTCGCAAATCACGGTCTGGAAATTGAACAGCGCCTCCAGCCGCCCTTGCGATACTTCCGCCTGATAGGGAGTGTATGACGTGTACCAGACGGGATTTTCGAACACGTTACGCAGGATGGGCGGCGGACAAACCGTGTCGTACCAGCCCATGCCGACATAGGAGGTGAAAACTCTGTTTTTCGATGCCAGTTCGGCAATGTGTTCGGCAAATTCGCGCTCGGTCATCGGATCGGGCAGATTAAGCGGCGTTTTCAGGCGAATGTCAGACGGAATGGTTTGCGCGATCAGTTCGTCGACGGACGACACTCCGATGGATTCGAGCATCGCGGGTGCATCTTTGGATGCAATGCCGATATGACGGTCGGCAAATCTGTTTGTATCCATAGACTTAGTAGTTATTTGTTAAATACGGATTATTGATTCTTTCATGAATTACTGTGGTAGACGGGCCGTGTCCCGGATAGATGATGGTTTCGTCGGGAAGCGACAGGATTTTGTCGCGTATGACGGCTATCAGCAAATCGAAGTTGCCACCCCACAAGTCTGTCCGTCCGATACTTTCTCTGAACAGCGTATCGCCTACCATGATGAATCCGTCTTTTTTGCTGTAAAAAGCCAGGCTGCCGGGCGAATGTCCCGGAACGAGCAGCGAAGTCAGTTCGGATTCGCCAAAGCGGAGGGATTCGTTCCCGACAATAAACTTGCCGGGCGACGTTTCCTGCACCGTAAAGCGCGTCTTGAACAGTTTGATTTGTTCCTTTATCGATGGAATGGCATCTGACTCTTTCTGATGCACTTCGGGCTTGATGCCGTATTTTTTGTAAATGAACGTGTTTCCTATCACGTGGTCGAAATGCAGGTGCGTACACAACAGACGTTTCAGTTGAAGGCTGTTATGCAAGATAAAATCCGACAGCATTTTTTCTTCCGCCGCGGTCATGCAGCCACAGTCGATAAGTATTGCTTCTTTCGTTTCGTCGTAAAGCAAATAGGCGTTTTCTTCAAACGGATTAAATACAAATGTTTTGACGGTAATCATAAAATCATAAATATATATATATTACTTTTTTCTTATCAAAAAACGGTTCTTTGAAATAATCGGACAAGTCAATGTCAATCATTTGTTTGCGGAAAGGGGCTACTTCGCTTTGCATGTCGCCGCCTTTCAGACAAATCAGTCCGTTCGGCAGCGCATTGCTTTGCTCCCGGCGGATATTTTTTTTTACTTTTGCCGCCAGTTGCGGCAAAGGCATGACGGCGCGACTGACGATGAAATCGAATTTCTCCTTTTCATCTTCGATGCGGCGCTGACATGCGTCGACATTCGTCAACCCGACGGCGTCTATTATGGCCTGTGTCACTTTGATTTTCTTCCCGATGCCGTCTATCAGATGAAACGATGCTTCGGGAAACAGAATCGCCAGAGGAATACCCGGAAATCCGCCTCCCGTCCCGACATCCATCACCGATGTATTGGCTTTGAATCGAAGCATCTTCTCTATTCCGAGCGAATGCAGCACGTGATGTACGTACAGATTTTCAATGTCTTTGCGCGATACTACGTTGATTTTCGCATTCCAGTCCGCATACAGTTCCTTGAGCAGCGTAAATTGCCGGATTTGCTTTTCGCTCAATGTCGGGTAATAATGTCGTATGACCTCCACGCCAAGTCCCTCCCTCTTACCTGAACGCAATCTTTGCAAGAGGCCCCTCGCGGCGGAGAAGATGGCGGATTTTATCGTATGGAAGCTGCACGGAAACGGAGCCTACGGCATACGCGGCAATCTCGTATTCATTAAATGTATAGGTGATGCCGGTCTCGTCGATGTAAAAATTCCTGTTCGGTGCAATCTCGTTGACGTCGAAAAATCCGATTGTTTCCAGTTCCTGCGCATCTTTTACTTCATTCATCCTGACGATTTCATCGACCAGAATGTGCGACAGTTCCTCTTTGTACTTGTCTTTAAAAATCTCATTTTCCAAAACGTACTGTCCCGTTTTGATGTCCAGCACATAATTATAAACGTTGTACGCACCGTGTGCGCCTCCCGTGTAGTACGACACGCGAACGGCATAACTCAGCAAATCATCCTGATTGTAAATGATTTCGTTGCTTCTAAACATCTCGTACGTAAACCATGTCTTGTCAGAATGCATGTCATGCTCCTCAATTTTCGCCTGATATTCCTTTTCTTCTTCCTTAAATTCATTAATATAGTCTTCGATATACCGGACGGCGGCATCTGCCGGAGTGAGCGCCTGGCCGGTGTCGCCAAAAAACGACCCGATAAACTGTCGTTGAAGTTTTTCCAGTATCTCTTTGTTCTCGAAATCTGCGGGATATGTGAACTTGATCTGCAACGAATATCCCGGATTAGTTTCCACATCATCAATATGATACGATTTATCTACAAAAAGAGAATCGAAAGCTATGCTGTTCTCCGCGGGTTGCCCCGAGTTTACAGTGCAACAGACAGGGAGCAATATTGCATTGCATAAAACGGCGCTTCTCAATAATAACGACACAAATTTCATTACATTATAATATTTAGAATTACGGTGCAAAAATAGGAGTTTTATCGGTCGTATCAAATGCATTCCAATATAAGAATACGAAAAAAAAACAAATTATTCAGTATATGATTAACACATACTGCATTAGGCTTCATGCTTTTCCCCATTCGCGAGTGCGGTATGATTTCGTTCAATATAATTTGCATTTTTTTCCCGTGCACATTCATTGCCATGAAATGAAAAAGCCGTACATTAGCACGTTTTTTTGAGAACAGTTTTGATAAGAAATATAATATATATAATTAAATGACAGAACAAGATAGAATTATCCCGGTCAACATTGACGAAGTAATGAAATCGGCATATATAGACTATTCGATGTCGGTTATCGTTTCGCGTGCGCTCCCTGATGTCAGGGACGGTTTTAAACCGGTGCACCGTCGCGTGTTGTTCGGGATGAATGAGTTGGGAAATACATCCGACAAGCCATACAAGAAATCCGCCAGAATCGTAGGCGAAGTATTGGGAAAATACCATCCGCACGGCGATTCATCGGTATATGGCGCCATGGTGCGCATGGCGCAAACGTGGTCGCTCCGTTATCCGCTGGTTGACGGACAGGGCAATTTCGGGTCGGTCGACGGCGACAGCACCGCGGCCATGCGCTACACCGAAGCGCGCCTGAGCCGGATGGCCGAAGAAATGTTGCAGGATATG
>JAIRLL010000058.1 GCA_031259505.1 Tannerella sp. | reverse complement strand
TTGTCCCTTGGCAATGGGGGCAATAAAGTTCTATCTTTATTTTCATTCAACAAAAATACAACTTTTTCCCTCATTGTCAATTTTTTATACCAGCATACTTTTTAAATCACCACCAAAATTTTATCCGCGCTGAAAAAAAAGATTTTTTCACGGGAAGATGAAACCGTTTCGCGGGAGAAAAAAAAAATTTCGCCTTCCGAAAAAAAATCCTCACATGAGGACAGGATTTTTTCATGTGAAACGAAAACCGTTTCCCGCGAGAAAAAAATTTCTTCCCGTATGTTTTTTACCCCCTGCTCGGCATACTTTTATACCACCGGAGCAATAATTTCTTAATTATCAGAAAAATGTCATTCCTGGCCGGAACCCCTCGAAACTTTCACTGCCAGTCTTGTGCATAAAACCATGCCGCGCACAGCGCATATTTACTCGTTCAAGGACTTGTCCGTCACTTTGCCTGACCATCTTTTGTTCAGGTATTCAGTCACTTCGCCAGTAATATCATATGTCTCGTCGGCATAGAAAATCGGATTGGTTCCGTCGCTGCTGATAATCACTTGATATTTCTTATCCTTATTATAATCCTTGAGATGATTCATGATGGTGTCGCGAAGCTGTTCGTTCATCCGCCTGTTTTCTTCAAGGAGGTCTTGCGTAAGCTTTTGGTCAAGCATTTGGATGTCCTGCTGTTTTTTCATCAAGCGCTCCTGCTCCTGTTCGGCTCTTGCCTGCGTGAGGAAGCCGCCGTTTTGAACTTTGTACCTGAATTCAGTGACTTCCGATTCCAGATTCCGCATTTGCTGCGTCACGTTGGCACGTGCATTTTCCTGTTTACGTGTGATTTGTTCGTCCAGATCTCTCGCAAAGTTATAGTTCTGCAACAGCATATCAATATGAAAATATGCGATGGGGAGAGACAGTGAGTCCGAACTGTTTTTTATGTTTGTATCCGACCCTGGCACGATTTTGTGCCCGGAAAACTGCATAATAAACAAAATAATTACTGCAACGGCCAATATGCCGTTAATCATATAGTTAATATTCTTCATAAGGAATGATATTTATTTTGATGTAAGTTATTTAATCTCAATACACTCATAAATATTTTTTTCTCTTGCCGCCATCCTGTCCTGTGTTGCCGCACAATATATACCCCTGCTCTTCAGCGCAACACTGTCGCTGATATGCATGCTCGGAAATGTCCCGCCTTTTTTCAGAATAATACTGATACTCATTAAAGCGACACACACGATAAGAATTATGAGAGAAAATAATGCCGTTATAAACATTTTCGCTATTTTTGTGGTGACAAAGATAAGAGTTTAAGCAAATAGAAAGACTTGCTTTTTTGAATTATTTCTGGCTTTTTTCATGCTTTCTTTGTAACGGTTTGATAATTAACATATAACGTAAGCATAAATTATTGAAAAAGATGAAACAAATACTTAATCTGGAGCCAAAAGCCGTATGGAAGCATTTCCATGAGATCACACAGGTGCCCCGTCCGTCCGGAAAAGAAGGGAAAGTGATCCTGTATCTCGAAGACTTTGCGGCAAAGCACAACCTGCCTCTGAAGAAAGATGCCGCAGGAAACATCCTGATCTCGAAAGCGGCAACGCCCGGTTACGAAAATCTGCCGGCTGTCATCCTGCAATCGCATGTCGACATGGTTTGCGAAAAGAACAGCGACGTGACGCACGACTTTGATAACGACCCGATAGAAACGGTTGTCGACGGCGAATGGCTGCGTGCAAACGGGACAACCCTGGGCGCCGACAACGGCATAGGCATGGCTGCCGAACTGGCTATCCTTGCCGACGACAACATTGCACATGGCCCGCTGGAATGCCTTTTCACGGTAGACGAGGAAACGGGACTGACAGGCGCCAATGCGTTGAAAGAAGGTTTTATGTCCGGCAAAGTCCTCTTGAATCTGGACAGCGAAGACGAAGGCGAACTGTTTATCGGATGTGCAGGCGGAAAAGGCACAGTCGCTACATTTATATATGAGCCCCAGCCGGCGCCTCCTTCCATGCAATATTTCAGAGTCGTGATAAGCGGCCTGAAGGGAGGACATTCCGGTAGCGACATACATTGCGGTCGAGGTAATGCGAACAGAATTATGGCGCGTTTCCTTTATCTGCTGCAGGAGAAATTCGACTTTGTACTTTCGGAGTTGAGCGGCGGCAATCAGCACAATGCCATTGCCCGCGAAGCATCCGCCGTGATTGGCGTGAATATCGCCGACCGCGAAGCCGTCCGCGTGCTGCTCAATTATTTTACGGCTGATATTGAGAATGAACTGAAGCGCGTCGATCCGAATGTACACATCAGCATGGAAACGGTCGAAGAACCGGATTTTCATATCGGCAGTGATTTGGCAAAAAGGCTGATATATTCCTTGCTCGCATGTCCGCACGGCGTGATGGCCATGAGCCACGACATGGAAGGACTGGTCGAGACGTCCACCAATCTTGCATCCGTCAAGATGGAAGCAGAAAACCGGATTGTGGTCTGTACTAGCCAGCGCAGTTCCATCGAGTCGGCAAAAAACGCCGTAGCCGATCAGGTTGCTGCCGTGTTCCGGCTGGCGGGAGCGGATGTGGTGCATGGCGACGGCTATCCGGGATGGGCGCCGAATCCGGATTCGAAGATATTGACTGTCGCACGGGAAACATACCGTAAACTGTTTGGCAGGGAACCTGAAATAAAAGCAATACATGCCGGTTTGGAATGCGGGCTTTTCCTCAGGAAATATCCGTGGCTCGATATGATTTCGTTTGGCCCGACATTGCGCGAGGTGCATTCGCCAAACGAACGGATACGGATAAATACGGTGCTCCTGTGGTGGCAACATCTGCTGGAGTTGCTAAAAAACATCCCCGAATAAAATAATACAGGCAAGAAAAGCGTTTTTAAAGAAAACGATACATGATTTTTATTAAAGTAAAAAAGGATGTGATTATGACCGGGTGGATGTTGTTTTGTATTTCCGCCTGCTGTTTTTTTTATGCGCTGAGCGGATGCGATGGCATAAACGACTATTCAACAAATCCCAATCACCGGCTGGCGTTTTCGGTCGATACGCTTTCTTTTGACACGATTTTTTCAACCGTAGGCTCCACTACGAAGCAGTTTATGGTCTATAATCCGAACAGCGAAGCCCTGCGAATCGAAATGGTCTTGCTGGGCAATCCGGAGAAGAGCGGATTCAGGATTAATGTGGACGGACGCAAGGGCGACCTGTTCAGAAATATAGATATATGGAAAAAGGACAGTCTGTATGTGTCCGTCGAAGTGACGGTAGACCCGAACGGCGCCCGTCAGCCGCTGATTGTCGAGGATTCGGTGCTCTTTTATGTCAACGGCGTCCGCCAGTCGGTGCTGTTGCAGGCTTACGGACAGGACGTACATCTGCTGAAAGGAGGAACGACGATTACGCGCGATACTGCGCTCGTGGCCGATATACCTTATTTAATATATGACAGCCTGAAGATAGCGGAAGGCGCTACGGTGACGGTGGAGGAAGGCGCAGTCATGTACATGCACAGCGGGGCGAATCTGATTGTCGAAGGTACAATCAAAGCGAAAGGCACGCAGGACAGGCCGGTTGTCATTCGGGGCGACCGGCTGGATCATATCAAAACAACCGTGGTGTTGCCATACGACCTGACGCCCGGACAGTGGGGCGGCATCCGCTTCGGGTCGTCCAGCTTCGAAAACGAGTTTGATTATGTCGTTATCCGTAACGGCATGACCGGTCTGACGTTTTCCGAATCGCAGCCGGACAGGATGAAAATCAGTATCCGCAATTCGCAAATCACCAACATGGGTAACAACCTGCTAACGGCCGTCAACTGTCATATCGAGGCGTCGAACAGCGAATTTACGAATGCCAGAGATTCGACGCTCACGCTTATCGGCGGGAAGCATCAATTTACACATTGTACGATTGCAACTCTTAATATATTGGGAGGGAGAGGCATAAACTCTCCAAGCCTGATTCTTTCCGGCCAGCGGGTTGCAGGCGAAAACAGCACGCCGTATCCTCTGAAGCAGGCCTTTTTCGACAACTGTATTGTCGACGGCGGCCATTCGGCGGATTCAACGCGCCTGTTTGGCGGTGAAATCCTGTTTGATACGGAAGAACAGAATATGCAGGGAAATAGCGAAACGTTCAATTACCGTTTCAATTCCTGCTTCGTCAAGACTGCCCGCCAAAACAGTGAGCGGTTTGTCAACTGTTTGTTTGTCAACAGTCCGTCCTATCTGAAAACAGGAACGAAAGACGAAGAATATACGTTCGATTTCCGGTTGAAGAACGGTTCGGTCGGTATCGGAAAGGCAGATCGCGCCGTGTCGGAACACTATCCGGTCGACCGTTACGGCGTCGACCGTCTGTCGGCTGCGGAAGGGGCTTCGATCGGAGCCTACGAATATGTTTATCAGGAGGAAAAAGAAAACTGATGCGTAAGAGGATTATTTTGCTTGTATGTTTGCCGGTCATGCTTTTGCAGGGCTGTCCGGTAGCACAGGAAGCACGGCAGCAGGTGTTTCAGGTTATGTTTTACAATGTAGAGAATCTGTTTGACACGTATGACGATCCGCATACCAGCGACAACGAATTTCTGCCCGAAGGCACGCGACACTGGACGCCATATCGCTACTACACGCATCTGCGTCAGACCGCAAGGGTTATCCATGCGGCGGGAGAATGGGATACGCCTGCACTGGTCGGGCTGTGCGAGGTCGAAAATGATTCCGTACTGATTCACCTGACCCGGCGCACGTCGTTGCGGATGCAGAATTACAGCTATTGCATAACCGGAAGCAGAGACCCGCGCGGCATCAATGTGGCGCTGCTTTATCAGGAAGACAAGTTCAGATACCTTGAGCACCGTTCCAAACGCATTCCTTTCAAGAATAAAGCGCGTCGTTCGCGCGACATTCTCCATGTTTCGGGCAGGGTGATTACGGGCGATACGCTGGATGTGTTTGTCTGCCATTTCCCGTCGCGTCGCGGAGGAGAAAAAATGTCCGAACCTTTCCGTCTGGAAGCGGCGAGTTATCTGCGTCGCCTGTGCGACTCGATTCACGCAATCCGCCGAACACCCAATATATTAATAATGGGAGATTTCAACGACATGCCGGCGGACAGAAGCATACAGACCATTATCTGTTCGACCGATGCAGAGCGCAACTTTGCAAACCTGTTTGCCGATGCGAAAAAACTGAATCACGAAGGAAGCTACAAATACCGGGGAGAATGGAATCAGCTTGACCAGATAATGATAAACCGTTCGTGGGAGCGATATTACAGGCCGGGCAGTGCGCAGATTTTTGCGCCGGACTTTTTGCTGACGGGCAACCGGTCGCGAAACAGACAGCGCCCCTTACGTGTCTTCAACGGTTCAAAATACGAAGGTGGATTCAGCGACCATCTGCCCGTAGTTGCATACTTTTTATTACCCGTAAATCATTGAATCTTTGAACCGTCGTCACGTGCACAAAATCACGCCGCTCGCAATATGCTTCGCCGCGCTTGCCTGGGAGTTGGGGCACGGCGTCGCGGCACAGCCGCTGCGTAATCCGTTCGACTTTCCCATTGTCCTCAGCGGCAATTTTGGCGAATTTCGCCCGAATCATCTTCATTCGGGGCTCGACTTCAAGACGCAGCAGCGCGAAGGCTGGCCTGTTCACGCCGTGCTCGACGGATATGTCAGCCGCATCGCCGTCAGTCCGTGGGGATACGGAAATGTGATATATATGACCCACGGCGACAGCCTTGTCACCGTGTATGCCCATTTGCAGCGATTTGCAGACAGCCTTGCCGCCCATGTCAAAGCGCGGCAGTATGAAGCGGAGCGCTTTCAGGTCGATCTGAACCTGCCGCCCGGGCTGTTTGCGTTTAACCGTGGCGACGTGATTGCCTACAGCGGCAATTCGGGCAGTTCCGCAGGGCCGCATCTGCATTTTGAAGTGCGCGACACCCGGACAGGCGATGTGCTCGACCCGCTTCCCTTCTACAGCGACCGGATAAAGGATACGCGACAGCCGGGACTGCTGTCGCTCACGGTTTATCCGTCCGAAGGGCTGGGAGTGGTGAACGGTTCCACGGAAAAACTGCAACTGCAGCCCGCCGTGGCGAAAGACGGCAGCATTTCGTTTCGCCACGTCCCGGAAGCGTGGGGACGGATCGGTTTTGCCGTCAATGCGGATGATTATATGGACGGGACGTCGAACGTGTATGGCGTGAAAGAAATCGTCATGTCGGTCGACGGACAGGAGGTGTTCCACAGTTACCTCGACCGCTTCTCGTTTGACGAATCGCGCTGCATCAATGCCTGGACGGATTATGAAGCGTGGGTCGAAAAAAGACGTTTCCATACGAAAACGTTTGTGGAGCCGGGCAACCGTTTCCGGTTTGTTACGGGCAGGAACCGCGGCTTCGTGACTGTCGACGAGCCTCGCACGTACCGGATTGACTTCCAGTTGACGGATGCTTCCGGCAACACATGCCGGTTTGGCCTGAATGTGACGGGGAAGGAGCAGCCCGTTCCCGCGCCCGACACGGCGGGAACGACCCTGTTTTATCGTCAGAGCGACAGTCGTTTCGGAGCACGCGGCATACGCCTCTTCATTCCCCGCCGGAGCCTGTACGGCGGCTCGCTTTATTTCCGTTACGCGGCGGCGCCCGATTCGGGCGGGATGGCCGATATGCATGTGCTCCATGATCGGCCTGTGGCGCTGCACCGTCCGGCGCGGCTGTCGCTGCGTTTGCGGCGCGACGATGCGGCCGACAGACGGCAATACGGCATCGTGTCAATACGAAACGGCCGGTCGAACTGGGCCGGAGGCGTGTATCGCGACGGGTGGATTGATGCGGACATCAGCGAACTGGGATGTGTCTACACGATACGCGTCGATTCCGTGGCGCCTGTGATCACGCCCGTGGCGCCGTCGCGGTGGACGGCGTCGCAAACCGTTACGTTCCGTCTGACAGACAACCTGAGCGGCGTAGATACATGGCGCGCAACGATCGACGGCGAATATGCGCTCTTCGCCATGGACGGCAGGAAATCGCTGATCTCGTACAGGTTTGACCCCGAACGCCTGAAGCGGGGCGCGCACGTGCTGCACCTGACCGTCGCCGACGCCTGCGGCAACCGGTCAGAATTTGAAACGGAGTTTGAATGGTAGCTGTTTCCACTTTGAAACCTCTTCCGACGGTTTTTCAGTTCCTGAATGGCTCCATTCAGGCGTTCGGCACGGGCATTGTCGATCCCCTGTTTCGTTCCGCGAAACGTTCCTCTGGCGGCGGGAGGAACGGCCTGCATTAACTGCATTAAAAACACGGTATTACCGGAGAGAAAGTTGCGTGAATACGGCGTAAAGTCACGTGACTTCGGAGCAAAGTTGCGTAACTTTCCAGCGAAAGCCGGCGTCAGTCAATCTTGCAGTACGGAACTTGAAACCGATCCTGCTTTACGGGAAGCCGGGGCAGGACGGTCATCCTTTACCGTGTACGGCTGTAGCGGCCGTTTGAAGCGAGGAGCGACGCCGTCAAATGCGTACAAATGCGTGCAGGATTTCCGTGCCAATCAATTTTTCATTAACTTTGCACCGCATTTTAAGGATATGAATAAAGCAATTTTAGTGACCGGCGCAAACGGACAGTTGGGGAATGCCATCCGCCGACTGGCATCCGAACGCCGCGACTCCATTTTTTACTTCACCGACGCTGATACGCTCGACTTATGCGACATGTACAGTCTTTCCCGTTTCGTACAGACACATAGCGTGCATTATATACTGAACTGCGCGGCATATACGGCCGTAGACCGGGCAGAAGACGAAGCGCAACTGTGCATGGCGATCAACCGCGACGCAGTGCAAAACCTTGGAACAGTCGCCGCCCGGCAAGGCATAAA
>JAIRLL010000378.1 GCA_031259505.1 Tannerella sp. | reverse complement strand
ATCGCCTCCCGGTTCGAATACGCTGCACGAAAGCGTAGCCCGCAACATCCCTGCCGCATTTTTTGCGTCGGGCAGTTTCAGATCGAACGTGGCATCGCCGCTGTTATCCAGCGTTCCTTCGAACAGCATCGTCACACTGCGCGAAAAGTCGGTTGCCGGATTCTCGAAAATATAGTCGTCGAAATTCTTGAACGTGGTTGCATTGCCGGTAATCGTCATTTCCACGTGCGTTTTCAGATTGTGCGCCGTGGCGCCGGTCAGCCATGCCGAATGGATTTTCACGGGCACGGAGCGTTTGCTCGCGACAAGTCTGTCGCCCGGAATATCAAGGTCTATTTTCAGTCGGTTCGGTTTAACTGTCTCAATCCTGAGCGATTTGTGGAACGAAGCGCCACCTACTTTGATGTACGCATTCCACAGTCCGGTCGGATCGTCGGCGCCCGTCGGGACATCGAACGTATACAGTCCGTTTACTCCGTTCGAGGCGACATGCCTGAAATGGAACTGTCCGCGCGGATTGTACAACTCAAGTATAACCGGATGCGTACCGGGTATTCCGCGGCCTTCCAGCATGAACGAAATGTGCAGCGTGTCGCCGGGACGCCATACGCCGCGTTCGCCGTAGACGAACCCTTTCAATCCCTTGCGGACGTCTTTGCCTCCGACGTCGAAGCGGCTCAGGAGGTTTTCTTCACCCTCGGCGACGCGCAGGTAGGTTTTTTGTCTGTCTTTGGCGGCAATCACGACAAACGGCCGGTGTCGGGTTTCGATTACGGCAAAACCGTTTGCATCCGTTTTTGCCGAGCCGACCGGCTGCAACTGAAAGTCGTATGCCGCCACCTCCGCACCCTGTACGGGAGTGGCGCCCGGAATATCGGATACGGCGATCCAGAGTTTGTTGTCTGAATTGGCCTTGACGATTATTCCCAGGTCTGAGGCCAGCACGTTTTTGACGGCCTTACGCTCGCTCTGCATGTAGTAGGATGCATGGCAGGGATTGTCTCTTTCCGTCCATTCGTATTCGTCCCAGTCGATGTCGCTGTCGTAGTAATACGGCTGGGCTACATCCCAGTCGGCTTCATCTTTTTCTGTGAGTTCGCCTGTTGTCGTTTTCGTCAGCAGTTGGGTATTCTGCACGGTAGAAAACGCTGCATTGCCGCTGCACGGATAGGAGGCATATTCTTTTTTGAAAGAAAGCTCTACCCTGTAGATGGCGCCCGGCTCCTGTCTGATCAGTTGCGCCAGGTCGATGCTGTAGTTTTCCCAGTTGTGAATGTCTCTTGCGGGATCGGAATCCAGGCGCAGCAGTTTTTTGTATATCAGGCGTCCGGAGCGTCGTAACTGGTTCGAGCCTGTATCTGTCAGGCGATTGTCCTGCAAAAACATCAGTACGTTGCTTTCGTAAATGCGAATGATTTTCAGATCGACGGCGTAGAGGCTGACCGCGCGGAAAGGCAAAATCAAATCGCCGGATTGGGGCATAATCATGCCGGAGGGCAAAAATTCGACTTGCGGGTCGAGCGAGCGGAGTTCCATCTGCACGGGCAAAGTCTGGCCAAGCGCGTCGCCGTCCGAACTTTTCAGTCCCTGATCGACGTTTATCAGAACGGATTGCTGGCTTTTCGAACGCTCGAAAAACAGATCTATTTTATTGTCGTATACGTGAGAGACGTAATCTGTTTCATCGTTCAGTGAAATAAGCCCTGTCAGGTCCTGCGAGTCGGAGACGGATTTCGAAAAGGTCAGGCGGATGCCGTGTTCGGGCGCTTCAATAAATTCGGAAAGAAGCAGTGTGAACGATTTGACGGACGGTATTGTCACGCGTTTTTCCTCCGTCCTGTCTATGCCGACGGTTTTGCCCGAAGCCTTGATTTCGAGTTGCGATTCATCGTCCAGTTTGGAAATGTCGTCTATCGTAAAACGGAAACAGTGCGGATTGTCAGTCTGTTCGACAGCCGGGACAAACGATTCGCCGCCTCTTTTGACGGCAAGCATTTTCGATATATCCTCGAGAACGGGCGTATCGCTGAAAAGGATTTCGCCCTTGACCGTGACTTTATCCTTTGCCGCGTCTGTCACATCCAGGGAAGTGATTCGCAGCACAAAGCTCTTTTCCTCCACTCGAAATGAAAAATTGAACCTGTTCAGCCTGCTGTCTTCAAGCGTCATCACCTTCGACAGCGAAAACGAGGCGTCATACGCCCTGCCCGGTTTCAATCCGTTTGCTTCGGGGACAAACTCAAGCGTTTTACGGTCGAGCCAGTAGGTTTTACCTTTGAGCGAGGGCGAAAAATCGAAAAGTTTCTCTTTTATTTCGGCGCCTACACTCACAACCGGCTGTTCTCCGGTCAGTTCGATACGGATAGTGGCGTTCTGTGGTATCACTCCGGCCGTATATCCGCTGATGTAGGCTGCGTATTCTGCCGACGGAACAGCATTTCCGCTGTTTTTGCAGGAATAAAACATAAAGCCCGGACACAGGGTTAAAAGTGCGATTGGTAGTAGTGTCAAATGTTTCATCTTATGTTCTTTAATTTGGTTTTTAATTTAATTGATATATTACTGCTTCTCCTTGATAAAATAAAGCGCTATGCAAAGGAACACAAATTTTTTAATACATCCATAAGAAAAATGCGCAAATCCCTTTTTCCCCCGTATATGGGGTTGGCTTCCGGAATGACGCACCGTCCGGAAGGGGAGAAATCCACATTCGGTCATTCAGTTATTCATTTATCAGCCGTCCTCGCGGTAAGAGGATTTCCCCCTAATTCGGCGCCCGGCGGTAGAGGAATATCGTGATGAGGATATAAAGCATGTTGGGTATCCAGACGGCAATCACCGGACTGACATTGCCGGTGATGGCAAAAGAAGACGTTATCTTCGAGAAAAGAATGTACGAGAAACTCAATCCGATACCGATACCGATATTCAGCCCCATGCCTCCCTTGATCTTGCGCGACGAGAGCGATACGCCGATGATCGTCATGATGAAAAACGACAGGATGGTTGCATATCGCTGGTGATATTCGATTTCGAAAAGTTCTACGTTTCCGATGCCGCGCTGCTTCTGGCGGCGGATATGCTGCGCCAGTTGGGGATTGGTCATCGTCTGGCAGTCGGTTTCGGAAATCAGGAAATCGGACGGCATGAATGTCAGCGTCGTATCCTTGCGCGTACCGGTCGTGATGCGCTCGTGCTTCTCGCCGAAATCGCGAATCACGTAGTCGATAATCGTCCACTGGTAGAGCGAATCGTATCTGATGGACGAGGCGGTCAGACGCGAAACGAGCGTCTTGCCCTCGAAATGGTCGAGCGAGAAGCGGTAGCCCATCCTCGACCCGTCGCGATAGCTGTCGAAATAGGCGAAAACGCCCGGCTCGACTTCCAACTGTATGTGGTTGCCGTAGTCCACCTTCTTGTTTTTTACATATTTGTTATGGAAATCAATCCTCGTGATGCTGGCAGGCGGAATAATGTAGCCGGTCAGCACAAAATTGCATGCGGCAATGATGAGCGCCGAAATGATGTAAGGAACCATCAGGCGGCGGAAACTGACTCCGTTGGAAAGTATGGCTATGATTTCAGACCTGTTGGCCAGGTTTGATGTAAGGAAAATCACCGATATGAAGATAAACAGCGGACTGAAGAGGCTGATGAAGTACGGAATGAAGTTGAAATAATAGTCGAAGACGATTTCGTGTACCGTCACTTCGGGCTTGAGGAAATAGTCAAGCTTTTCGTTGACGTCGAATACTACGGTGATGGCAATCATCAACACGATCGAAAAGACGAAGGTACCCAGGAACTGCCTGATGATGTACCGGTCTATGATTCTCAATCCAAATCCTTTCAGTTTCACAGGCGTTCGGTCAGTTTGTTTGCTGTTTCCTTTTTCCACAGGGCGAAATCGCCTGCTGCAATATGCGCGCGCGCCTCCCGCATCAGCCGGAGATAGAAGGCCAGATTGTGTACGGAAGCAATCTGAAGCGCCAGAATCTCGCCCGCCTTGAAGAGGTGGTGCAGGTATGCGCGGCTGTACATCGTGTCGACGAACGAGGAGCCGTCCGGGTCGACAGGCGAGAAGTCGTCCGCCCATTTCGCGTTGCGCATGTTCACCGTGCCCAGCCGCGTGAACAGTTGTCCATTGCGACCGTTGCGCGTCGGCATGATACAGTCGAACATGTCCACGCCCCTCGCGATGGCTTCCAGCAGATTGACGGGCGTGCCGACGCCCATCAGATAGCGCGGACGGTCTTTGGGGAGGATACGGTTCACCACCTCAATCATCTCGTACATCGTCTCTACCGGCTCGCCCACCGCAAGGCCGCCGATGGCATTGCCGTCGGCGTTTTTCGCCGCCACATGCTCCGCCGCCTGCGTCCGCAGATCGGGATATACGCATCCCTGCACGACGGGAAACAGCGACTGGCCGTATCCGTATCTGGGCGGCGTGCCGTCGAAGCGGCGAATGCAGCGGTCTAACCACTGCCCGGTGAGGTCGAGCGATTTTTTCGCATACGCATAATCGGCGTCTCCCGGACAGCATTCGTCGAAAGCCATGACGATGTCCGCGCCGATTGTACGCTGGATGTCCGTCACACGTTCCGGCGTGAAAAAATGTTTGCTGCCGTCGATATGCGAACGAAATTCGGCCCCTTCGCTGCTCAACTTCCTGTTTGCCGCCAGTGAAAACACCTGAAAGCCGCCGCTGTCCGTCAGGATGGGACGCTCCCAGCCGGTGAAGCGGTGCAGTCCGCCCGCACGTTCGAGCACTGCCTCTCCCGGACGAAGATAAAGATGATAGGTATTTCCCAGAATGATCTGCGCGTCGACGTCGTCACGCAACTCCGAACAGTGCACGGCCTTGACGGCGCCCTGCGTCCCGACGGGCATGAAAACGGGCGTATCAATCGAGCCATGAGCCGTGACGATACGTCCGGCCCTTGCCTGCGTTTGAGGATCTGTATGTTGTATCTCGAATTTCACGCGGCAAAGATACGAAAAAATTCAAAAGTTCAAAGACTGAAAATCGACGCTGTCAAATACGCCTCGCTATTCCCTGTTCGCAAAAAAAAACTATCTTTGCGCACAATTTGCAACACGGCAACAAATGATTAAAAATATTGTTTTTGACATGGGAGGCGTGCTGGTGGACGTGCACCGCGACAGGGCTGTTCGCCGGTTTCAGGCCATCGGCGTGACCGACGCCGAACAGTTGATCGATTCCTGTCACCACCGGGGCATCTTTCTGGACATCGAGAGCGGCGCCATCGACAGCGACACGTTTTGCCGCCTGCTCTGCGCACATGCAGGGAAAGAAATCGCCCGCGAAGCCATCGAACAGGCATGGCAAAGCATCGTCGACCCGCCCGAAAGCTACAAGCTCGACTGTCTGCTGGCGCTGCGGAAACGGTACCGCACCTTCGTGCTGAGCAACAACAATCCCTTCCTGATAGACCGCTGGGCGCGGACGGACAGCTTTTCGCCTGCAGGACGGCCGATAACCGACTATGTCGACAAGGTCTACGTCTCGTACGAAATGAAATGCGTCAAGCCCGACATCGAAATCTTCCGAATGATGGTGAAAGACAGTGGCATCGTCCCTGCCGAGACGCTGTTTCTCGACGACAGCCCGGACAATATCCGCTCTGCCGCCGAAGCCGGCCTGCGGACGTATCCCGTCCGCAACGGCGAAGACTGGCGCACGGCGCTGGAAGGAATCCTTTCTTTTTTTAGGGATATGAAATAAATAAGATATCCCAGGACAAGTTGAAAGTTATATCGGTGAGCAAATTTGTGGAGATGTTTCAATTCCCGTTGCGCGAGGTGTTGCTGATATCTTATGACACCGGTTTCTACGTAATCCAGTCCCCTGGTCAGGGCGTTGTAAAAGGCGATGGCAATCTTCCGGG
>JAIRLL010000354.1 GCA_031259505.1 Tannerella sp. | reverse complement strand
ATTAGGCTAACGCCAATGCGCTTGTCGCGACTTACGACTTATGACTTACGACTTATGACTTATGACTTACGACTTATGACTTACGACTTATTTATGTGAAAGCAATTTGTCAGTATTCTCTACCACCCTGCAAGCAAGCAATCTGTAAATAAAAATTACCTCATATGCTAAAATAATGCGATTTTTTCTTGTGTATATAAATCAGTATGGTTATCTTTGCAGCGCAAAAGTAGATTTTTGGCATATCCGGCAGATTGAAAGTATTGAAAGATTCCAGGATATTTATTTGATAGTTAGATTCTAAATCTTCGAAATACTTAAACAAAAGCCATGCATCGTTGCGATGCGATATATCCATTTTCTATGATTTTGCGGTTCTTTTTATTTAGTTTTTTATAAGTCTAACATCGAGAATTGAATGTGTATGAAGAAAAGGCTGATATTTTGGTTGACGGCTCTGTTGATGTCCGTAACAACCCTTGCCGAAGCCGGAACAGGGCTGTCCCCTGCTTCGACAGTTTTTCCTTTATACCGGCCGGCTGTAAAGATGTCTTTTGACGCGACCGGCATGTTCGACAGCCCGACCCCGTCTTTCCCGAATTTCACATGGGGGGGGGCAATTCAGTGTATATCAATATATTATAGCGCAGCCTGCAAACTCTTTCACTCTTTTTGCGGGGATACAGTTTCCTGCAACGCTTTTCCTGCGCCCTCTCGCAACATAAACAGAGTTATGGGAAAAGCGAATTATTTATTATTATCATCCGGCGCCACTGCATTCCATACTCTTGCGCACAACGGGCGTACAAAAGTGACTGTCACCGTAATTCGCAGGGGCGTATTCTCAACGGCAGAAGTTCGACACGACCCGCCTGCCGCCGTTTCCGACACGGCGGTCGACGGCGTATGCGAAAATCCCGGCGGCAGGCGCATCTTCTCCGTCATCTGTAAACGCAACAGGGCGGCACGCATTGCTCTCAGGAGCGACGGCATTGACGTGAAGAGGCAGGCCGAAGTTTATCCGTTATCCATGATTTCGAGTTTCTTTTTATTTAGTATTTATAAGTCTAACATTAAAATTTGAATGTAAATGAGGAAAAGTTTAGTATTTTTATTGACCGTTATGTTGATGTCCGGAGCAACCTGCATGTTTGCTCAGACAATCAACATAACCGGTAAGGTAATCGAATCGGACGGTACTCCCGTCATCGGAGGGACCGTAATTCTGAAAAGCTCCAGTTCGACGGGAGCAGTGACCGACGTCGACGGTAATTATTCCATCAGCGCTCCGCAAAACGGCGTGCTGGAATTCCGGTACATTGGATTGAAGACCCGTGAAGTGGCCGTCAACGGACGTACGGTAATCAATGTGACGCTGGAAAGCGAGTCGGTCGACATCGAAGAAGTAGTGGTAATCGGCTACGGCACGCAGTCGAGACGCAGCGTGACGGCGTCCATCGCTTCCGTCAGCGGCGAGAGTTTCAGGGACATCCCCAACCCCAACGCAGAATCGGCATTGCAGGGACGGGCTGCCGGAGTGAGCATCATCACGCCCAACGGCGGCGTGGGACAGGCTCCGGTCGTGCGCATACGCGGCGTGTCGTCAATCACTTCGGGGACGGAGCCGCTGTATATCGTGGATGGAATACCGATCCAGTCTGCCAACGTATCTACGGGCACGACCAATCCGCTTGCCGACATCAATCCGGCCGACATCCTCTCGATGGACGTGCTGAAGGACGCCGCTGCCGCAGCGCTCTACGGCTCGCGCGCCGCCAACGGCGTGGTGATGATTACTACCCGCAAGGGGCAGCAGGACAGGGCAAGGGTTACGTACAGCGGCTGGATTGGCGTGACAACGCCGTCGAAATTCATCGAAACGATGAACGCACAGCAGTACGTCGACCTCAAAAACCTTGCCACGCGGAACCGTTACGGGACGGACGAGATGCAGATTACGGGCGCTCCGGCAGCCGAGGTGGCAGACCTGCTGCCGAAACTGGGCGAGGGGCTGAAGGCGTTCAACCTGTGGCCGCTGCCCGACGGCAGCTACGTGGACACGGACTGGAACGACTACATCTACCAGACCGGCCTGCAGCACAGCCACTCGGTGGCCGTCAGCGGCGGCTCGGCGCGTACGCAGTACTACATGTCGGTGAACTATACCGACCAGAAGGGAATGGTGGCCAACGACCATTTCGACCGTCTGGGAGGCGCAATGAACATCACTTCCAAAGCGACCGAATGGCTGAAAATCGGCGCCAACATCAATGCGTCGAATACAAACACGACACTGACGGACAACGGACGGGGTGGCAATATCTTCGCCACACAGGGCTTTTCGCGCATGGCGCTGATTATCCCGCCTACCTTTCCGGCATACAATCAGGACGGGACGCCGTGGCTAAGCGGAATACAGGGGCTTGGCAACGGCTCGAACACGGCCAATCCCGGCGGCTATCCCAATCCGGTCGCACTCATCGAACTGGGCACGAGCAACAACTCGGACATGGCGCGCATCATCTCCAGCTACTTTATTGAACTGACGCTGCTGAAGGGACTGACGCTGAAAACGCAGTACGGCATCGACTACATGAATGTAGCCTATCATTCGTTTAGCATACCTTTCATGGGCGACGCGCAACCTACCAACGGGTCGTCGACGGTCACGCGCACCAAAAACCTTACCCGCACCTGGACCAACACGGCGCAGTACGTGTTCAACATCGGCGAACACAATATCAACGCCCTGGCGGGAATGGAGACTTACGAGAGGTCGCGCAACCGGTGGGGAGCCAACCGTACCGATATTCTGGACGACAAGTTCACCGTTTTCCAGGCCGATTATGCAAACATATATGCAGTGACGTCATCAACACCCGTTTCGAGAGCCGGAAATCAGATTGACGAAAATTCCCTGCTTTCGTATTTCGGGCGCATCAACTACGATTACGGAAGCAAATACATGCTCTCGCTCAACTATCGCCGCGACGGTTTTTCGGCTTTGAGCGCCAATCATCGCTGGGGTAACTTCTACGGCGTATCGGGCGCATGGCGCATCTCGGAAGAGGGCTTCTTCAAACCGCTTTCCGAAACATTTACCGATCTCAAGATAAAGGGAAGCTGGGGCGTCGTCGGAAATACCAACATCTACTCCTATGCATCCAAATCGTATTACCAGAGCGGTTTCTACGGGAGCAGCGGGCTGTATCGACTGTCGAGCATCGCCGATTCCGAAAACCTGAAGTGGGAAAGCAGCACGAAAGTGGACGTCGGCTTTTCGGCGCAGATCAACCGCAACGTCACGGTCGAACTGGACTATTACGGCAATTACGCTTCCGACCTGATTCTTGACGTACCCGTGGCGCCGTCCAAAGGCATACCCAACAACAAGATTACGACCAACACGGGCAAGATGAGCAACACGGGCTTCGAGTTCACCGTCTCGGCCACGCCGTACAAAACGAAAGATTTGAGCTGGTTCACGTCGTTCAACATCACCACGCACAGGAACAGGGTCATCAAACTGTCCGACGGTATCGAAGAGCTGCTCTCGTCCGACACCTACTGGCAGAACAACCTCACCCTGCCGGGCTACTCGATCGGGCAACTGTATATCCGCGAATCGCGGGGCATCGATCCGGAAACCGGCCGGCGCATCGTGGTGGGAAAGGACGGTCGCGAGGTGCTGATCATGTTCGAGAAATCGGGCGCACAGCGTTTTGTGACCAGAGATACCGGCGAGCCGTATCCCGAATCCGACATTCAGCAGAAACTGTTCGGCGGCACGATGCCCACGTACTATGGCGGCTGGACGAACGAAGTGAAGTATAAACAGTTCGACCTGTCCGTCCTGTTCCAGTATTCGGGCGGCAACAAGGTCTTTAACGGTACAACCGCCACGGTGAGCGACATGCGGTCGTGGAGCAATTCGCTGGACGTGTACAACAACGCCTGGCGCAATCCGGGCGACAACGCCAAATACGCCAAGCCCGTCTACGGCGACAACTACTCGAACGGTTCGAACTGGGCAATATCCGACTGGATCGAACGCGGCGACTATCTGCGACTGAAAACGCTCACGCTGGGCTATTCGTTCGACACGAAGCGCTGGCCCAGGATAGTGGGCATCGGCTCGCTGCGCCTCTACGCCATGGCGCAGAACCTGTTCTGCCTGACGGGATACAGCGGACTGGACCCCGAATCGCTGATCTCGTCGAACAGCGAAGCCGCCCTCTTCGGCGGTATCGACAAGAACACGCTCCCGCAGTCGAAAGTGTTTACCTTCGGCGTGAACGTGGGGTTTTAATGAATCATGTGTAATCAAACAAAACAGAAAGATATGAAAAAAACAGCTTTATATATTACTCTTGCCGTCCTGTGCGCAGGACTGTTCGCCGGATGCGGCGAGGACTTCCTCGAAAAGGAACCGCCGCTGTATTTCAGCGAAGGAGAAGTGTTTGCGGATGCCGAAAAAATAGAAGGCAACGTGGTCAGTCTCTATGCCGCCATCAAGGACAACTACCTCTTCGGCGGACGACTCATACTGGTTGTCGACAATATGGGCGACGATGTGATAAACGTATCCAACAACGGTGTGGAACTGTACAATACCTACGAAAACAAGGTAGGTCTGAATACGCAGGAGAACAATAACTTCTGGGAAGCGGCCTATCTGGCCATCAACAAGTGCAACACGTTCCTGAAACTGATTGATGAAAACAGGGAACTGGCAGGCGACAAGTACGACCGTTTCGTGGCCGAAGCCCGCTTCGTGCGCGCCATCACGTACTATTATCTGCACCAGATATATACGATGCCCTACGTGCTCAATCCTTCCGCGCCGTCGGTGCCGCTGCGCCTCGAGTCCGAATCGGACATTCTGAACAACGACCTGGCGCGCGCCACCTCGCAGCAGGTCATCGACCAGATACTGTCCGACCTCTCCGTCTCCGCCGCACTGCCCGCCGGCAACGGTACGGAAGCCACCGTAGCGCGCGCCACGCCGGCTGCCGCCGAAGCGTTGAAGATGCGCATATACATGATCACGGGCGACTGGCAGAAAGCCATCGAGGCCGGACAGAAAGTGGCCGGATATTCACTCGCTTCCGAATTGGCAACAGTCTTCAGCCCGCCGTTCATCACGTCGGAAAATATCTTCTCCATCGCCTTTGGCAGTACCAACCGCGGAGCAGGACAGTCGGCCGTCGCCTACTATTCCCTCAACGAGAAATCGCTCGCCATCGACACGCAGGCCGGTATCGTCAGTATCGACGGCTACGGCAATCCGAACGACACGCGCATCAGCAAACTGACAAACATCGGCGAAGGAAAACGGACGCTCACTAAATTCGTTGACCCCACCTACGTCGAATGGGTACCCGTCTTCCGCTATGCCGAGATACTGCTCAACCTGGCCGAATGTTATGCCAACACCGGCAGCGAAGCAGAAGCCCTCGCCGCGTTGAAGCAGGTCAGAAGCCGCTCGCTCAAGCCCGAAGACGACACCCTCGTGCTCGACGGCCTGACAGGAAATGCCCTGAAAACGGCCATCTACAACGAACGCCGACTCGAATTTCTCGGCGAAGGCTTCCGGGGCTTCGACCTCATGCGCCGCGCCGAAACAATCGTCAAGCAGCCCGGTACGCTGTCGGCAACCACTGTTGTCCCCGCTGACGGCATCAACGGATACATCTGGCCGATTCCGAACAACGAACGTTCGCAGAACAAACTGATCACCGACTGAAACGAAGTCGACACAGGCCGCCGACGGCCTTCATGCAAAGAGGCCGCGGCGGCTTTCGCCGGATCAAAGAGATGCATAAGGGTCAAAAGGGACGTCCCTCCGGGTGAAAGGGACGTCCCTTTTTGCCTGCCATTCGGGTTGCAGCCGGTAATTTCAAACATTTA
>JAIRLL010000309.1 GCA_031259505.1 Tannerella sp. | reverse complement strand
CAGACGACAGCCGCTAAAATAGCCGACCTTCCTGCACTGGGCGAGAAAGACCTGTTTCGCACCTTCCAGTTGATGCCCGGCATTTCGGCAGCCAACGAATCGTCGGCCGGGATGTACGTGCGCGGCGGCACGCCCGACCAGAACCTGGTACTCTACGACGACTTCACGATTTATCACCAGGAACATCTGATGGGCGTCTTCAGCGCCTTCAACACGAATGCCGTCAAAGACGTGCAGTTGCACAAGGGCGGCTTCGACGCCAAATACGGCGGACGGCTGTCGAGCGTCATGGAAATTGTCGGCAAAACCGGAAACGACAAGTCGTTCAATGCCGGAGGCGACGCCGGATTCCTCGGATTCAACGCTTTCATGGAAATACCTTTCAAAGACGAGAAAGGTTCGTTTTTCGTGGCCGGGCGGCGCTCGTTTCAAAGTTTCATGTACAACAAGTTTACAAGCGTGTATTCCGAAAACCTGCAAACCGGACCGGGCGGCGGCATGGGCGGCGGTATGGGCGGCGGACGGTTCAACCAGCGCAACCGGCAGAAACCGGACTCGTATTTTTACGACCTCAACGCCAAACTGACATACAACCCAACCGGACGCGACATCGTTGCGCTCAGCTTTTTCAACGGAGAAGACGTGCTCGACAATTCCCGCGAAAGTTTCGGCAGTTCGTACATGAGCGGAAGCATTACCGACAAAACCAACTGGGGCAACGTCGGCAGCAGCCTGAAGTGGTCGCGCAACTGGGACAACCGTTTTTATTCCAACCTCCTGGTCTCCTTCTCAAAATATTACAGCCTGCGCGACCGCCGCAACAGCATGGCGACCTCGAGCAGCAGCAATGCGGCCGGCAATATAGCCGTGATGTTCAACCTGAACACCGACGAACACAACAACCTGTGGGACTATTCCCTGAAATTCGATAACGAATATAAAATCAACGGCAAAAACAAACTCGAATTCGGGCTGAATTACTCCGCCTACCGGATTGACTATCGCTATGCGCAGGGCGATTCGCTGAATATCCTGGACATGCAGAACCGCGGCAACCTGCTGTCGGCCTACGTGCAGGACCGCCTGACGCTGGGCGAAAAACTGACCGTGCTGCCCGGCGTCAGGCTTTCGTTCTACGACGTCACTTCACGCGTCTATCCCGAGCCGCGTCTTCAGGCTTTCTACAAAATCAGCAGTCGGCTGAATCTGAAAGCCTCCGCAGGATATTACTACCAGTTTGTCAACCGCATCGTGCGCGAAGACATCTCCGCCGGAAGCCGCGACATCTGGCTGCTGTCCGACGACGAAGGCATCCCGGTAAGCAGTTCCACCCATTTTATTGCCGGTGGAAGCTACGAGACAAAAGGTTTCCTGTTCGACGTCGAAGCCTACTGCAAACGCCTCTACAACCTGAGCGAATATACGCTGCGGTTTGCATCCTCGTTCATGGACAACAGCGGCTATCAGGAATTTTTCTACAACGGCGAAGGTTATTCGCGCGGCATCGACTTCCTGATTCAGAAGAAATACGGCCGGCTGACAGGCTGGACAGGCTACACGCTGGCCGAAACGCGCTACCGGTTTCCGGTCTACGGCGACGGATACTTCGCGGCCAATCAGGACGTGACGCACGAGTTCAAAACCGTCCTCACCTGCAAACTCCTTCGCGACCTGACCGTCTCGGCTACCTGGATCTACGCCACCGGCAAACCTTTTACCGAGCCTGTGGGCGGCTACAAACTCAATACGCCGAATGGCGGGGAGATGAATTTCATCGTGGTGGATAAAAAGAACAACGCCCGCTATCCCGATTACCACCGCCTGGACGTGCTGGCGAAATACGATTTGTCGTTTATCAGAGCTGTGAAGTCGAGCCTCAGCGTCTCGATGTTCAATGTCTACGACCGCGCCAACATCTGGTACAGGGAATATGCCTACGACGAATCGGTCGGCGTTACCGAAACCAACATCAACCTGCTGGGATTTACGCCGAACATTACACTGAGTATTCAACTGAAATAAACAATACGAATCATGAACAGGATAAAATCATCTGCTCTCTGCTGCTTGCTGCCTGCGTGCTTCTGTTCCTGCGGCGAATCGCTTATGGACAGCGCGGTGAATACCGGCATGCCTGTCGTGGAAAGCTATCTGCAGGAAGGCGCGGATACCGTGAACGTCAAACTGTACAGCATGGAAGTCTATCTAAAGGACGATTATCTGCTTTCCAAACCGGTCGGAGGCCTGAGTTTGAAAATCAACGGCATGGAAATGCAGGAAATCTCTGCGGGCACATACTTCCTGCATCTGGGCGAAGATACCATACGCGGCCTGAAGGACTACGATTTGTCATTCGAATATCTCGGCACGACGGTATCGGCCTCGACCTCCGTCCCGCAGCCCGTCGCAAACCTGCGCATCGAACCGGAATACATTACGCGCTCCTCATCCTCATACTTTTACTTCGACACGGCCGATACAACCGAAATACGCCTGACATGGGACGACCCCGACGGCAGTTATTACCAGGTATATATCGAAAGCCCCGCCTCGTCGGACATGCCTTCGTTCGACGGCGGCACGCAGTTCCGCCGACGGATGATGCAGCCCTTCAGAGGAGGCAGCTACACTACCTCCGAACGGGAATTTATGTCAACAGGCAAGTATTCGATCTACGTCTATCGCGTCAACAAAGACTATGCCGACCTCTACGAACGCACCGGCTCGACAGATCTGGCCAATCCCGCAAGCGCCATCCATAACGCTTTCGGCATCTTTACGGCGATGAGCGTCGCCGGAGTGCAGTTTCAGGTGATTGAAGCGGAAGAATAACTAATAAAAAACGAAATATTATGAGCAAATGGTATTTGATTTTATGTCTGGCTCTCACAAGCATCTGCCTCCAGGCGCAGCCGCCGCAGGGAAGAGGCGCGAGAATGGGCGGAGGCAACCGGCAGGGACCTCCGCCGGGCATGGGGCAGCGCGGAGAAACAGGAAAAGCAGAGGAACAGTTCAGGCTTGATTCGTTCCCCGAAATTCCCGGTATAACCCTCGCACAGCGTGCCGATATTGGAATTGTTCTGACCGGAGAACAGAAAGATATTTTCAAATATGTCCGGGAAAAGCACAAACTGATGGATAAAGACAGGCAATCGCCCGGCAGGAGCGAAAAAGAAAAAGAGAAGACGCAAAAGAATATTGCCGCGATTGACGGGAAAATCCGGAAACGTATCGGGAAATCGGACAGGAAAATCCGGAAAATCCTGTCGGACGAACAGTACCGGGTGTTTCTGGAAAAAAGAAAAGATTTCCTGTTTGTGAGAGTCAATCCGCCCGGATTTCGTCCGCCTGAGAACAGACGCCCCGGAGAAAGGCAGGGAGGCGGAAATCCCGGATTCCGGCAGTAAAGAGTGCGGCGAAAAAAAACATTGCGCAGACAGGCCGGAGAAATCGCAACCTGTCACAAAATCATTAGTAATAACGTTCAAGACATGCATACATATGAAAAGTAAAAACAGTTATTCAGCAAAGAAAGCATTATGCTTCGTAGCCGTCGCGATTTATCTGCTGTCGTTTCCGACATGCAGTACGGAGGCTTCGCAGGAAGAAACGCCGCAGGCGTACAGCATCGGCGGCACGATTACACTGTCGGACGGCGGCGCGGCGGCGGGCGCATCGGTCATGCTCGTGAAAACGTCCGATAACAGCAACGCCGGACAGTCGCCGGCCAATGCCGCAGGGGAATACATTCTTGCCGGCGTCGCTCCGGGACGTTACAGCATCACGGTAACATTCAACGGCTACGAAACAGCCTCGATCGACGCGGTGGAAGTCGTCAATACCGACGTAACGGGCAAAGACGTAACGCTTCAAAAAATCACGGTTCCGACATATTCCATCAGCGGCGCCGTCGCCAAACCCGACGGCAGCGCGGCGGCAGGCGCTTCCGTGCAAATCCGCAAGGCAGGCGACAATACCGATGTCGGACAGGCGACAACGACCGGCGCGTCGGGCGCATATTCGGTCAGCGATATTCCCGCAGGCTCATACCATATCGTGATAACCCTCGACGGCTACGAAACGGGGCTGCTTGCCGGCGTCACCGTAGACAACGCCAGCCTTACGGAACAGAACATTACGCTACAACCCATAACGGTAAGCGAACAGGCCATAAGCATCGTCTATTCCGGCAATGATGCAGCCATCGCCAATCTTCCTTCAGACGGCAGCGTGACCGTCACGAAGAGCGGCGCCGACGTGACGGTTGCATCATCGTCGTCCCAACCTGTCGAGT
>JAIRLL010000186.1 GCA_031259505.1 Tannerella sp. | reverse complement strand
TGCGGAGCGGCGGGAGAAGTGGATGCACATCCATGACCGTATGTCGGATTTCCCGGTATTTGAACGTAACGGCAAAACGGTGTTCCGGCTGACGGAAGAGGGTGTCGACTGGTGGGACGGAAACTCGCTGGGTATTCAGCATATCTATCCTGCCGGGGCAATCGGCCCGGACAGCGACCCTGAATTGCTTGGCATCGCGCGTAACACGGTCGATGAGATGCAACGGTGGATTGACGGCAACGGAAGTAACAGCTTTTTCCCTGCCGCCGTCCGGGTTGGCTATGACGCGGATAGCGTCTTGTATCACCTGGGGCGTTATGTGCGGCATACGTTCCCGAACGGATTCCAGCTTGATAACCCGCATGGCATCGAAAACTTGAGTACCGTGCCGAATACCGTCAACGAAATGCTTTGCATGGGGCATGGGGATGTTGTCCGCCTCTTTCCTGTATGGCCGCGCAACAGGGATGCTTCGTTTCACCGGATTCGCGTGGAAGGCGCCTTCCTTGTCTCGGCTAAACTGACGGACGGCGCAATCGGCGAGGTGACGGTCTTTAGCGAACAGGGCAGAACCTTGCAGCTGCTGAATCCGTGGACGGGTCGCCGGATAAAAGCGAAAGGCCCGGACGGCGAACAACTGTACGAAGGCGCCCGCATCCGAATAGCTACCGAAAAGGGAGGAACGTACCGCCTGGAACCCATTTAAAGGAAGCTCGCCGACAGGAGGGGCAGAAAAGGGGCCGGGCGTCTTTTTCTCGAATAACGGATAACTAATTTCCATGCGCTTATGTGTAATTGAGGATTTTATGCTACATTTGCACTCTCGGAATAAGGACTTTTAATACATTATAATAACTAAAATTTTTACTTTTATGTGGTTGATTCATTCTTCTATCGGAAGGAAATTAGTGATGAGTATCTCCGGCATCGTCCTGTTGCTATTCTTGCTGTTTCACTTATCCATGAATGTGGCGGCGGTTTTCTCGGCTGAGGCTTACAACACCATCTGTTCGTTGCTGGGGGCCAACTGGTACGCTGTCGGAGCGACGGTGGCGCTGGCGGGTATCATCGCTATCCACTTTCTTTATGCGATCATGATTACGTTGCAGAACCGTAAAGCGCGCGGCAAGGATCGTTACGCCGTGAACGCCCGTCCGAAGGGCGTCGATTGGGCTTCGCAAAACATGTTTGTGATTGGGCTTGTGATCGTCGGTTTTATGCTGCTTCACTTGAGCCAGTTCTGGTATAAAATGATGTTTGCCGAACTGCTGGGGCATCATGAGGTGACACTTTGCGACGGAACGACGACGGTGCATCCGCAGGACGGCGCGGCTTTTATCCGTTATTATTTCCGTCATCTATGGGTGGTAATCGCGTATCTTATCTGGTATGTGGCGCTGTGGTTTCATCTGACGCACGGCGTTTGGAGCGCTGTTCAGACTCTCGGCTGGAGCAATCAGGTGTGGCTGAAACGCTGGAAACTTGCCGGCAATGTGGTGGCTACTCTTATTTTTCTGGGCTTCGCTTTCGTGACGCTCTTCTTCTATGCAAAAAGCCTGTGTGGCGAAAGTTGCTGTTAATAACCTCTTAATTTATCAACGTTATGTCTGAAATAAATTCAAAAATACCACACGGCCCGCTGGCTGAAAAGTGGACTAATTATAAAAATCATCAGAAACTGGTCAACCCGGCCAACAAACGCCGTCTCGACGTCATCATCGTCGGAACGGGGCTTGCGGGAGCCTCTGCGGCGGCTTCGCTGGCGGAGATGGGTTTCAACGTGCTGAACTTCTGTATTCAGGATTCGCCGCGCCGCGCTCACTCTATCGCCGCACAGGGCGGTATCAATGCGGCGAAAAATTATCAGAACGACGGCGACTCCGTTTACCGCCTGTTCTACGATACGATTAAAGGCGGCGACTACCGGGCGCGTGAAGCGAACGTTTACCGCCTGGCGGAGGTGTCCAATTCTATCATCGACCAGTGCGTGGCGCAGGGAGTGCCTTTCGCCCGCGAATACGGCGGACTGCTCGACAACCGTTCGTTCGGCGGCGCACAGGTCTCACGCACATTCTACGCACGCGGCCAGACGGGGCAGCAACTCCTGCTCGGCGCATATTCCGCCCTCAGCCGTCAGATCGGGAAGGGTAAGGTGAAGATGTATACCCGTCATGAAATGCTTGATGTCGTGATTGTGGAGGGACGCGCGCGCGGCATCATCGCCCGCAATCTCATCACGGGCAAAATCGAACGTTACGCCGCTCATGCGGTAGTCATTGCCACCGGAGGTTATGCAAATACATTCTTCCTGTCGACAAACGCTATGGCCTCGAACGGCTCCGCCGCATGGCAATGTTATAAAAAGGGCGCATACTTCGCCAACCCGTGTATGGCGCAGATTCACCCGACTTGCATCCCCGTACACGGCGAATCGCAGTCTAAACTGACGCTTATGTCCGAGTCGCTTCGTAACGACGGACGTATATGGGTGCCCGGAAAAAAGGAAGATGCCGAAGCGATTCGTGCCGGCCGGCTGAAACCTGCGGATATAAAGGAAGAAGATCGCGATTACTATCTGGAACGCCGCTATCCTGCTTTCGGAAACCTCGTGCCGCGCGACGTCGCCTCGCGTGCGGCAAAAGAACGCTGCGACGCCGGACACGGCGTAGGAACGGGACAAGCCGTGTATCTTGATTTTGCAGATGCCATCAACCGCCTGGGAAAAGATACCGTGGAACAGCGCTACGGAAACCTTTTCCAGATGTATGAAAAAATCGTCGACGACAATCCGTACGAAACGCCGATGATGATATTCCCCGCCCTCCATTACACAATGGGAGGCATCTGGGTGGACTACGAACTGATGACTTCGGTAAACGGCTTGTTTGCCATCGGCGAAGCGAACTTCTCCGACCACGGCGCTAACCGCCTCGGCGCATCTGCACTGATGCAGGGATTGGCCGACGGTTATTTTGTGTTGCCTTATACGATACAGAATTATCTTGCCGACCAGATACAGGTGCCGCGTTTCAGCACCGCTCTCCCCGAATTTGAAGAAGCCGAGAAACAGCTTGACGAACGTATCGGCAAACTGATGGGTATAAAAGGAAACCGCTCGGTCGACAGCATCCATAAGGAACTCGGACATATCATGTGGGATCATGTCGGTATGGCGCGCGATAAACAGGGACTTGAAGAGGCGTTCGAATTGCTGAAGGCCTTGAAGAAGGAATTTTGGAGCAATGTGAGGATTCCGGGTAAAGCGGGCGATTTGAACGTTGAACTTGAAAAGGCGTTGCGTCTTGCCGACTTTATCGAAACGGGAATGCTCATGGCATACGACTCGCTGAACCGCGAAGAATCATGCGGCGGACACTTCCGCGTGGAACA
>JAIRLL010000182.1 GCA_031259505.1 Tannerella sp. | reverse complement strand
CTGCTCGCAACTCTCGAACTAACTCTATCAATTCTTCCTGGTGCGATATTAACTGTTCATATTCCGAACGTCGTATGTGTATCATTTCTTCCACGGCGCAAAGGTAAGTATTTTTTTTTTCAACATTTTTTTTCTTTTGGGGCTATTTCTTTTTTGAAGTACCTGAGTAGTTACAAAGTTTTTTTGGAATCGTATGCTGTATTTTCATTTTCTTTTATACATTTGCAGTCTCACATAATTGAGATTATATAAAGAGACCTTATGGAAGAAAAATTTCTAAAACTGATCGAATCAAGTATCCGGAGACACTGGACGCAGCCCGCTTTGTCCAATTTCAACGGCAAAACGTTTTTATATAAGGATTTGGCTGAAGAGATAGAAAAGCTGCATATCCTTTTTGAGCGGACGGGAATCTGCAAGGGTGACAGAATCGCACTCATAGGCCGCAACTCGTCACACTGGGCTATCTGTTTCTTCGGCATACTGACGTACGGCTGCGTGGCCGTACCTGTACTGCACGATTTCAAGGCCGAGAGCGTACATTACATCGTGAACCATTCCGGTGCGAAAGTCCTGTTTGCCACCGGTTCCATCTGGGGGCAACTCGACCGGCAGGCCATGCCCGATGTGGCATTTTTTGTTTCGCTGGATAACTGGTCAATACTCTGCAGCCGAGAGCCGGAGCAGGTCGGCGGACAGTTGGAAACGCTCTTTCTCGAAAAATATCCCGCCTTTGCGCCTGAACAGATCTGCTATCACGTCGAAGCGCCCGAAGAACTGGCGATACTGAACTACACTTCGGGAACGACGGGCTTTTCCAAAGGTGTCATGATTCCTTACCGCAGCCTGTGGAGCAACACGGCGTTTGCGGAAACCAAACTTCCGTTTATCCATGCCGGCGATCCGTTCGTGGCGATTTTGCCGATGGCGCACATGTACGGGCTGGCATTCGAGATAATGAACGGAATCAACAAAGGCTGCCACATCCACTTCCTGACGCGCTCTCCGAATCCGAAGTCCATCATCGAAGTATTCGGCAAAGTCAGGCCGAGACTGATTATTTCCGTGCCGCTGATTATCGAAAAAGTAATCGTCAACAGCGTCTTTCCGCTGCTGAAAAAACCGGCAATAAAAGTGCTCTACAGGACGCCGCTCCTCCGGACGCTGCTCCTGCGCATCATACGCCGCAAACTGAACAGCGTCTTCGGCGGCAAATTCTTCGAAATCATTATCGGAGGCGCGGCTATCAACAGGGAAGTAGAAGCGTTTCTGCGCGAAATCGGATTTCACTACACGGTCGGCTACGGCATGACCGAATGCGGGCCGCTGGTGGCCTACGAGCAGTGGGATACTTTCAAACGGGGCTCCGTCGGAAAAATCGTCGACCGCATGGAAATAAAAATCGAATCGGACGACCCCGAAAACGTGGCCGGCGAAATACTGGTTCGCGGCGTCAACAACATGCTGGGATACTACAAAAACCCGCAAACCACCGCCGAAGTGATGATGGAAGACGGCTGGATGCGTACGGGAGACCTCGGCACGATAGACAAAGACGGCTTCCTGTTTATTCGCGGACGCAGCAAGGCAATGATACTCACCTCGAACGGACAGAATATCTATCCCGAAGAGATTGAATCCGTACTGAACAGCCTGCCTTACGTCCTCGAATCGTTAGTCGTGTCGCGCGGAGAAAAGATTGTCGCACTGGCAGTGCCCGACCGCGACAAGGCAAAGGCGGACGGACTGACGGACGAAATGCTGCAAACAGCCATGAACGGCAACCTGCAAAAACTGAACGCGCTCATCCCGCACTACTGTCAGGTCTCGTCCCTCCAGATAAGAAACGAAAACTTCGAAAAGACACCGAAGCAGAGCATCAAGCGATTTCTTTATCAGCAGTAGCAGCAGGACAATATCATCAGGTTGAGGCAAATTGAATTTTCAGCGCTGCCGGACGGTTTCATACCTGCCGCCGATGCCATATTCTAAAATCCAAACTCGCTTACGTCCACCTTGATGGCTTCTTCTTCTTTCGGCTTCTCGGCCAGTTGGTGCACGGGATGCGCTTTGACGATGATGGCGCGGTCGGGACGCACGGGACAGATCGATTCACAGCCGCCGCAGCCGACGCACAATTCGGCTTCGACCTTTGGAATCGTCAATGTCCCCTTGTACGGTATCATATGAACGGCCTGTGTCGGACAGTGTTCCGAGCACGCGCCGCAATCCTGATCTTTCACGCTCACCACACACCGGTCTTCATAAAAATACGCGATGCCGATCTGCGTCGTTTTTTTCTCTTCGACCGTAATCGGTTTGATAGCGCTTGTGGGACACACATCCGCACATACCGTACACTCGTAATTGCAGTAACTGTCGATATATGCCATGTGCGGTCTGAGCAGGAAACCAAAGCCGTATTCCAGTCCGGCAGGACGCAGGACGTGGCTCGGACATTGAGTTACGCAAAGATGACACGCCGTACATCTGTCCTTAAAACGTTCAAGACTGAGCGAGCCGGGCGGAGTAACCGGTGTGGGTTTATTATTGTCATCCGCGCCGTCATACTGATGCGATTTTGCCTGCAGGAACGCCACAGGCGCCGTAGCAGCAATGGCAGCGCCCGTGGCAATGAATGCCCTGCGACTTTTGGATGGAACATCCGCTCCGGCTGTTTCGGATGCCGTCGTGCCGTGCAGGAAGAAAAGTCTGTATTTAAGCGCATTTTGCCTGCACGACGAAAGACAATTGAAGCAACCGACGCAGCGCGACATGTCGACCTTCGCCAGTTTGCCGTGAATGGCTTCGGCTTTGCATGTCCGTTCGCAGGTGCGGCAGTGGTTGCATTTTCCGGGATCAATGACAATCCGGAAAAGCGAAAAGCGCGACACTGCGCCCAGCAATGCCCCCACAGGGCATAATGAATTGCAAAACAGCCTGCCGCGCAACGATACCGTCACGATGAACAGTACGAGTATGACACCCGCCGCAATGAGGGAACCGATTGTAATCGAAGTAATGGAAGTATGATAAAGCGTGTAATTCCCCATACTGTTCAGGATTGAGGCCAGCAGATTGTTGCCCCATATCACTGCGGGACGGAACAGACTGGCGGCCACGCGCCCGAAGTTGCTGTAAGGGTCGAGCAGCATGCAAAGTTCCGTAAGTCCGGAAACGGCCAGTACCGCGGTGACGCCCAGCAGTATGTAACGAAAAAGATTTAACGGCTTATGATAGTGGAAACGGAAAACGCCTTTCGGCTTTTTTTTTCCGATACAGAAAATACGGTTGATCACGTCCTGCAACACACCTGCGGGACAGATCACCGAGCAGTAGATTCGCCCGAACGCCAAAGTGAGCAGAAGCAGGACGCCGACAACAGCGTACAAACTTCCGAAGATAGCCGGAATCAACTGTATTTCCGCCAGTATGTGCGTCCTGTCGGGCAGCACGTCGGCAAAGTCGAGGAAAAATACAAGCACAGGGCCGAAAAAAAGTATAGCGAGTATAACCCGCAATACTTTCAGAAAATGATTCTTTTTCATCTCTCGCAACCGGAAAGGCCAGACCTCTTTTTTATGCCGTTATAATTTGATGCGTTTGATAGTAATACTGTCGAGGTCGGTCGTGCCCAGTTTGAGGGCTTCACCTTTCCCGATATGGCTTACTGCATTGAGATCTAATTTTTTCACTTGATTGAAAAAGCGCAGCGCTGCTACATCGGCAGCTACGATGTCGGTCGAGACGATAAGCGACTTGACGGTCGCCACGTCGGCAGCGCTTTTTCCCTGCGGACCGTTCTGGTGCATGATGCGGTAGGCATCCACGATATTCAGGACAGGCTTTTTTGTCCACGTACAGATGTCGGCAATACACTGTTGCAGATCGTTTTGGTGGAAAACACGACGATCCCACACAATGCCCATGTAATTTTTCATGGCGCACGACAGTTTGGCTCCTCCATGATTCTTCAGAATCGGCACGTTAAACCATATGTCCGCATCGGCAATCACTTCGTGTATCTTTGCTTTCTTTAATGTAACACCTTGCGGCAGTGTGATTTCCCGGCTGTAGTACTGTTCGTCGTTACCCGGCACGATGATGCCGCCCGCAGCTTTGACGGCTGCTTCGATGCCACTCGACGCGTAGCATTTCTGCCAGTTATCGCATGTATGGTCGAAAACAGTCACTTTCTGCGCGCCTGCCGACAGGCACCTTTTAATCAGCGCACTGATAAGTTTAGGATTCGTATTTCCCGCCAATTCCGGCGTACGATCCCAGCCGATATTCGGCTTGATAACCACCTTTTGCCCTTTTTTCACAAACTTACCGATTCCGCCAAGTTCTTCCAATGCCCTGTCGAGCATCGCTTCCGGCTCGCCGCCCATTACTGCAACCAGGTCAGGCGCTTTCTCCACTTTGACGGCATTTGTCGCCAATGCAGCCTGCAACCCTTCAAATTGAAGCGATAACGCTGCTCCTGCTCCGGCAATCACACTGTTTCTTATAAAATCACGACGTTTCATTTTCTTTATTTTGAGTTGAATTAAAATTAAAACCGTTTGTACGCCTGACAAAATTATACTGTCGTGGCGATATAAAAAAATATTTTTGGATTATTGCGAAAAAGTAATAACTGAAAACGAAAATGCTTATTGCCGTATACAGGGCAGGCACGAGCGACATGCCGGCAGAAAGGAGCATGATATCCGGATAGAAGCAAATCGCCGTTTTTGTGATTATGGAATAGGAAATTAATAAAGTGTAACATAATTCCGGATTGCTTCGTACCTGCCAGTGACGGGGCGTGTCCATTGTCATTGTGAGCCGGCAGGCGAAGCAGTCCGGGTTCGCGGCCGGTACTGGATTGCCACGTCGCTTCGCTCCTCGCAATGACGGGGATATCGTTTGTCGGCAATGGCATCCGCCGTCATGACAGACCGTTCCGCCGCGTCATTGCAGGCCTCCGTCGCGTCATTGCGAGGAACGAAGCATTCCAGCAGCCTGACAAATCCGGGACAGTGCGTGTGCCTGGATTGCCACGTCGCTACGCTGCCAGTGACGGGATCATCCCGCATACAATATAAAAAAGAGACACGGAGAACGCGAAGGTTT
>JAIRLL010000385.1 GCA_031259505.1 Tannerella sp. | reverse complement strand
TCATCTTTTGTATTACTCCTGTTTTCATGATACAAAGGTAATACTTTATTTTTAATACGTCATGTTATTTCATAACACTTACAAAAGCGTTGACCTTACAGTTCGCGAATCTTTATGTTTCTGAACCAGCAATCGTATCCGTGATCCTGCAGCCCGATGTATCCTTCCTTTGCAGGGCCTTCCTTGAATCCCGGCCAGTCTTTGAACTTGCTTTTGGCCACGAGGGCATACCATTCGGGCGTCCAGAGCGTATATTCAACTACTTTTACGCCGTTTTGTATGTGAGTCGCTTTCCCGTCTTTCACGCGGACGACGATCGTATTCCATTCGCCTGCCGGTTTGGCATTCTGCGGCAAAGCCGGAATCAAGTCGTAAAGAGATCCGGCCAGATGGTTTGTCAATCTGTTATCGCCTGCATTCCAGTTGTCCAGGACTTGAATCTCCGGCGCTGCATAATAAATAGGTTTTTCGGGATATTCCACCACGTAGTAAAAAATACCGGAGTTGCCTTCCTTTTCGATCTTCCATTCGACTGACAGTTCGAAATTGCCGTACTTCTTTTTCCCGAACAGGATATCACCGTCCTGTCCGCGTCCGGCCTGTGCGCCGCGCGACACTTTCATGGCTTCCTCGTCGATAGACCAGTTAGCCGCCATCTCGGACGAATTGCATTTGCGCCATCCGTCGAAATTCTTTCCATCAAACAGGAGAGCCCAGCCGTCTCTTTTTTCTTCTGCCGTCAACGTGTTGTTTTGTGCAGAAACCATTGTCGAACCCATTGCAAACAATAGCGTTGCGAATAATACTTTTTTTCTCATAATGATTATTTTTTTTCAGTTGGAATTAAAATTGAGGTAAAAGTACAATATTATTTTTATCCGGCAAAGAAATACGGGTATTTACAATTCTTTTTCTATCTTTGTACGCTAATTTATTTCGGCGCAATGGATATTTCAATAGTCATACCTCTTTATAATGAGGCAGAATCGCTTCCCGAACTGCATGCCTGGATTGAACGGGTAATGGAAGAAAACCATTTCAGCTATGAAGTGTTATACATAAATGACGGCAGTACAGATGATTCGTGGGAAGTCATCGAACGGTTGGCGCAGCAGTCGCCCCATGTAAAAGGCATCAAGTTCAGGCGTAATTACGGCAAATCGCCTGCACTGCACTGCGGTTTTCAGCGGGCGCAGGGCGATGTCGTCATCACGATGGACGCCGACCTGCAGGACAGTCCCGACGAAATCCCCGAACTGTACAGAATGATCAGGGAAGACGATTACGACCTCGTTTCGGGCTGGAAGAAGAAAAGGTATGACCCGCTGTCGAAAACCATTCCAACCAAACTGTTCAACGCGACGGTAAGAAAATTTTCCGGCATCTTCCTGCACGATTTCAACTGCGGACTGAAATCCTACAAAAATACGGTGGTCAAGAATATCGAAATATACAGCGACATGCACCGCCTGATACCCTATCTGGCCAAGATGGCAGGTTTCAACAAGATAGGCGAGAAAGCCGTCAAGCATCAGGCACGCAGATACGGCACGAGCAAATTCGGACTGAACCGTTTCGTCAACGGCTATCTGGACTTGCTCACACTCTGGTTTGCGTCGAAGTTCGGGAAAAAACCGATGCATTTCTTTGGAGTGTGGGGCAGCGTGATGTTTCTGATTGGTTTTGCAGCATTGATTTATGTGCTTGTACTTAAGTTGATATCCATGTTCTCCGGCGATCTGCGTCCGTTGGTGGCAAACAGTCCGTTCTTTTACATCTCACTGACGGCCATGATTCTGGGAACACAGATGTTCCTTGCAGGATTCCTCGGAGAACTGATTTCGCGCAATTCGCCGAACCGAAACAGGTATTGTATTGAAAATGAAATATAATGGTATGCAATTAAATGATTTAATTCGAAAAAGATGTTCCATCAGGAACTATTCCGAAAAGTCCGTTGAACCGGAGAAGTTGGACTATGTGCTGGAGGCTGCGCGGCTGGCGCCGTCGGCATGCAATTTTCAGCCGTGGCGTTTTGTCGTGATTCGGTCGGCCGAGGCAAGGGCGAAAATACAGGCGTGCTATACGCGTGACTGGTTCAAGTCTGCCCCACTCTACATCCTCGTTTGCAGCGACCACAACCGGTCGTGGAAGCGCCCGTTCGACAGTAAAGACCACGCAGATATCGACGTGGCGATCGCCGCCGAACATATTTGCCTTGCCGCGGCCGAACAGGGGCTGGGGACATGCTGGGTATGCCATTTCGATGCGAAGCGGTGTGCCGAAGCGTTCGGACTGCCCATCGGCATCGAAGCAACGGCGATCATCCCTGTCGGCTATCCCGCCACTCCCGAACTGTTCGAACAGACGCCGAAACAGCGTAAACAGGCAGCAGAGATTATCGTCGCAGACCATTTTTAAACCGGGCCGGAAAAATGATTCTGATAACTGTCGGTCTTTCAATGGACAGTCTGGCGGTTTCTATTATTCTGATATGTACGGGGTATCAAAATCCTGTGTAGCATTTGCGCTCTCTGCGAATTAATTTGCCGGGCAGGGAAACACTTGAGAAGAACACCCAAAATGACATGTTTGCGACTGCCAAAATGACCGACTGCAAATGTTAAAATGGTATGCGTTTATAATCCACATCGTTAAGTCGGGTTAACGGCGTGCTTTATGCGTTAAAAGTGCGGAAAAAATCGCATCTGCATGTAACAAATGCACTTTTTTTGAGTCTTAACAGGGAAAGTAGAAGTTTTAAATTTAACAGTTTAATTAAGTATTTGAACTATGAAAGGTATTTGGAAAAAAGTTTTAATCGTTGCCGGTGTAGCGGCAATAAGTTTTGCTACGTCCTTTGGGACAATGGTATATATGGCAAAACGCAGCAAGAGCGAGCGAGTAGCTACTGCTGAAACCAGTTCAACATTCAAGCAACCGGTGAGGTTTGCCAATTATGCATCGGTTGCAGCCGAAAACATTGACTTTACGAAAGCTGCCGAACTTAGCGTCAATGCAGTCGTTCACATCAAGTCCATTGCCAACCCTTCCGGAAGAAGTGGCGACAGAGAATATTTCGACCCGTTTGAATTTTTCTTTGGCGACGGAATGCGCAACTACAGGCGTCAGCCGCGTGTGGGATTCGGTTCGGGCGTAATTATTTCGACCGACGGCTACATTGTCACAAACAACCACGTAATTGATGGCGCCGACGAAATCGAAGTGACGACAAACGACGACAAGAAATTCAAGGCCAAGCTGATAGGGCGTGACGATCTGACCGATGTCGCATTATTGAAAATCGAGGGAGACGACTTCCCCGTGATTCCTTTCGGCGATTCCGATGCGCTGAAAGTCGGAGAATGGGTGCTTGCCGTAGGCAATCCGTTCAATCTGAAGTCGACCGTCACCGCCGGTATTGTGAGCGCGACCGGCCGTGCAGATTTATTGTCGGGCTACAGTGGTAATCGTAGAAACGCGTCGCAGGAAAAAATCGAATCGTACATACAGACGGACGCAGCCGTCAATCCGGGTAACAGTGGCGGCGCATTAGTCAATACACGCGGCGAACTTGTCGGTATTAATACATTAATATATAGCGAGACAGGTAATTTCGTAGGATATTCGTTCGCGATTCCCATCAGTATTGTGAAGAAGGTCATAACCGACATCAAACAATACGGCATCGTACAAAGAGCGATGCTGGGTGTGGAAGTTTCCGATCTCAGTGCGCTGAAAGAAAATTCGCCCGAGGAGTACGAAAAACTGAAAGTGAAGGAAGGCGTGTATGTGGCCAGGTTTCCGTCGAACAGTTCCGCACAAAAAGCCGGGATTCAGGCTGGCGACGTAATTACCGCTATCAACGGTACGAAGATAAAGAACTACCACGAACTGCGCGGACAACTGAGCCGCTACAGTCCGGGCAACAAGGTTGAAGTACAGATACAGCGCGGCAGCGACGTGAAAAAATTCACCGTCGAGTTGAAGAATGACCACGGGACAACCGACGCCATTAAGTACCAGTCGCCCGACGATATTCTGGGTGCATCGTTCAGGGAACTGACGAGGGATGAGAAGCTTCGTCTTGGGGTAAACTTCGGTGTCGAAGTGACCGACATGAAAAGCGGAAAACTGAAGGACGCCGGTCTCAAGAACGGGTTTATCATACTGACAGCCAATGATAACCGTGTATCGACGCCCGACAATCTTATCAAAGTGGTTGAATTGATTATGAAGAAAGATCCGGACGACAGAGGCCTGTATATTAAAGGCTTCTATCCAGACGCCAGAAAGGTGGAATATATAGCCATCGATCTGAACGATTAATGATTGGTAATGTTTATGTAAAGTAGTTGTTTTATTTTCGTGTTTGAAAAAAAACAACTACTTTTGCAGCCTCGTAAAAAGGTTACATTCTCATACCAAAATATCAGATTAGAATGAGACAATTAAAAATTACAAAATCAATCACCAATCGCGAAAGCGCATCGCTGGACAAATATCTTCAGGAGATTGGTCGTGAAGATCTTATCACAGTCGAGGAAGAAGTTGAACTGGCACAGGCCATAAAGAAGGGCGATCGCAAAGCGTTGGAGAAACTGACGCGGGCTAATCTGCGTTTTGTCGTTTCTGTCGCAAAGCAATATCAGAATCAGGGTCTCAGTCTTCCCGATCTTATCAACGAAGGCAATCTGGGTCTGATTAAGGCGGCGGAAAAATTCGATGAAACAAGAGGGTTCAAGTTCATTTCCTACGCCGTGTGGTGGATTCGCCAATCCATCTTGCAGGCGCTGGCAGAACAGTCGCGTATCGTGCGTCTGCCGCTGAATCAGGTTGGTTCGCTGAATAAAATCAGCAAGACCTTTTCGCGCTTCGAGCAGGAAAACGAACGTAAACCGTCGCCCGAAGAACTTGCAGAAGAGCTTGATATTCCGGTAGATAAAATATCCGACACATTGAAAGTGTCGGGAAGGCATATTTCGGTAGACGCTCCGTTTGTGGAAGGCGAAGATAACAGCCTGCTGGATGTGCTGGTGAACGACGATGCGCCGGTGGCCGACGGTACGCTGATGAACGAGTCGCTGTCAAAGGAAATAGACCGTGCGCTCTCTACGCTGACCGAACGCGAAAGCGAGATTATCAAAATGTTTTTCGGTATTGGCTGTCAGGAAGTCACGCTCGAAGAGATCGGCGACAAGTTCGGACTGACGCGCGAACGTGTGCGCCAGATAAAAGAAAAGGCCATTCGCCGGCTCCGGCAAGGCTCGCGCAGCAAACTGCTGAAATCCTATCTGGGATAAATCACAATAAAAATAAACCAATTCATTCACCTGAAAGTAATCCATTTGAGGATTTCTTTCAGGTGTGGTTTTTTACCGTACATCAGTATGCCTATACGGTAGATTTTTGCCGCAAAACAGGCCATCCCGATGGCTGTGGCAAACAGAAGCGTAATGGAAAGCAGTTTTTGCCATAGCGGAACTTCGAACGGAATACGCATGATCATCACGACAGGCGAAGTGAACGGAATCAGCGAACACCAGAAAGCCATGCTTCCATCAGAATTTTCAGAACTGTAAATGCCAACATACAGGGCAAATGCCAGGATGAGTGTAATTGGAACCATAAACTGTTGCGTGTCTTCCGGGCTGTTCACGGCCGAAGCGATGGCTGCGAAAACGGAGGCGTACAAAAGATAACCACCTATGAAATAAAGGATAAAGTAGCTGATTATTTCGATGAAGTTAACTGACTGCAACGCAGCAATCCATTGCAGCGCCGAAGTATCTATCGCCATGCCGCCGGCTTGCACAGGCGCAGTTGCATCCGTTTGAGTGAGGCCGGGGAAAAACAGTCCGCCTGCAACGAGCAGGATGCCGACCAGTATTCCCCACAGAAATATTTGCGTCAGTCCGACCAGCCCGATGCCGATAATTTTGCCCATCATCAAATCGAACGGTTTGACGGACGAAACCATGATTTCCACAATGCGGCTCGTCTTTTCTTCCATCACACCCTGCATCACCATTGCTCCGTACATCAAAATGAACATGTATATAATAAATGTAGACAGGAAACCTGTTAACTGGGTAATCAGCGTCGATGAGACGTGTTCGCTGCCGTCTTTTCCCCACTTGATCGTATGTATGTTGAACGATACGCGGCTTTCTTCGATGATTCTTTCCAGATCGGGGATTTGAAATGAGGCCAGTTTGTCCTGTTCCATCCGTTTCGTCAGTACACGGTTGACGAGAGATGACAAGTCGTTGGGAATTTGCTTTTCGGAATAGAGTGTTGCTGCGGAAGGATCTTGCAGCAAGTCGGAAGAGATGTTCAGTATGGCAAAGATTTCCCTGTTGTCGTCCGCGCGGTATGCCTCCAGCGACTTGTCGCCATGCAGAAAACGGTACGAGTCCGTATCTTCGAACAGTGGCGCATATTTACCTGTCTTGTCGACGATTACAACGTTGCGCACTTCGCCGCTTTTGATTCTGTTCAACCACAGGGGCAAAAATATCATGGCGACAAACAGAAACGGTAGCAGAAAAGTCAGTAGCAGAAACGATTTCTTACTGACGCGCTGCACGTATTCTTTCCGGATAATTAAACTTAACTTGTTCATGTACAACTACTATATTCGAACATTCCCTTGCACGGCGCGGACAAAGACATCGTGCATTGAGGGCAGTATCTCGTTAAATAAATGAATTTCATATTGTTGAGACAGCGCTTGCAGCAAAGCCGAATTGCTGCCGGCGCTGTTTTTACGGATAATCAATTCCGTATGGCGGTCTGTTTTCCGTTCGGACAGAACCGTGTATGCCTCGTGCGGCATACGGATGCAGTCGCCGGCCACGCATACACGGAAAATGTTTTCCTTAAACCGTTCACGCACATCGCGGACATTTCCTGTAAGAATCACCTTCGACCGGTCGATAAGCGCAATTTCGTCACATATTTCTTCGACCGAAACCATGTTGTGCGTCGAAAAAATAAGCGTGCAGCCTGCGTTTTTGAGTGCAAGCATTTCGTCTTTCAACAGATTCGTATTGATCGGATCGAAGCCGCTGAACGGTTCGTCAAAAATCAGCAAATCAGGCTGATGTACTACCGTGATGATGAACTGGACTTTTTGCTGCATGCCCTTCGAGAGTTCTTCGAGTCGCTTGTTCCACCACGGCATGAGGTCGAATTTATCGAACCAGAACGTCAGGCGTTCTCGAGCGTCGCTGCGGCCAAGACCTTTCAGGCGTGCGAAATAAATCGCCTGTTCGCCTGTTTTCATTTTTTTGTACAAGCCCCGCTCTTCGGGCAGGTAACCGATTCTGAAGATGTCGGAAGGCTGCATCGGCCGTCCGTCGAAACGTATAATGCCGCTGTCGGGCGCCGTAATACGGTTGATAATACGTATCAGTGTCGTTTTTCCGGCGCCGTTGGGGCCGAGCAACCCGAAGATTTTCCCTCCGGAAACGCCTGCACTCACATGATCCAGCGCCAGGTGATGAGCATATTGCTTTACTACATTTTCAACTTCAATAAAATACATGGTTACATTCGTAAAATCACACGTTCTCCCAGTTCATTGCTCAGGAAGCTTTTTATCTTGTTCTGCTGTTCCAGTTCCTTCATCAGCGCGACGGCTTCATCCATTCGTCCTTCATGCTGCAGGCGTTTGATCTCCCGTCTCATGTCGTCCATTCTTTGCCTGATGTGCGCATCTTTGAGGGCAAAGAGGTCGCGGCGGATTAACTGTTCGAAGGCATGTTTTTGTTCGTACTGCTGGCGTTCCCATTCTACCAGTTCCCATCCGGCCAGCGATTCGGGGGGAACGGTTTTTTCCTCATATTGAATCAGACAGTTCTCGTTGAGCAACTTGACGGCTATGCGGCTGACAAGCGGGTCGGGATGCGACACGAAATGCCGAAACGAACTGAAGCCTTCTTCGCGGCAACGCAATGCGGCCTCTTCGAGAAGCGCCTTATATTCAGGTGTATGAAATGAAAATCCGTCCTGCTGCAATTCCGACAGGATAAATTCCGCCACGCGGATGACCGTATGCTCGCCTTCCTCCCCGTCTTCATACAAAATCCGCTCGCCGAATTGCACTACATAACGCAGTAGCGCCTCTTCAAAAGGTTTGAAAGGCGCTGCCGCTACCGATATGACACGTACAATTTCCGCATCGGGCAGGGTTTCGTTCGTTTTTTCCGGCTTCGCGTCCTGCACGTTTTCCGCTTGCGTTTTGGATGCAGGCTTCACGTGGTCGTTTTGCACGATGGGAGCGGGTTGCTGCTTTTTTTGACGTCCGGCACGGATTTTATTGAGCGCAGTGATGAGCGTTCCTTCTTCAATATTCAGCAGATCATGGCATTCTTTGATGTATAATGCTCGCATGGCATCGTTGGGAATCACGGCTACGGTGCGTATGATGTCCGAAACAAGCGATGCCCGCTTGAGCGGATCGTCTCCGGCTTCTTCCAGCAGCAGATTGGTTTTGAAGCGAATGAAATCTGTTTCATGTGCGCTGATATATGAAGTCAATTCGACGGCGCTGTGCGAACGGGCGAACGAATCGGGGTCTTCGCCTTCGGGGAGAAGCACGACTTTGACATTCATCCCTTCTTCGAGCAGCAGGTCAATACCGCGAATGGCGGCTTTGATGCCGGCCGCGTCGCCGTCGTAGATAACCGTAATGTTGTCCGTCATCCTGTGAATCAGGTTTATCTGTCCCTGCGTAAGCGCCGTGCCCGAAGAAGCGACTACATTTTCGACGCCCGACTGGTGCATCGAGATGACGTCCGTATAGCCTTCGACAAGGAAGCATTTGTCGGCTCTGGCTATCGATTGCCGGGCGAGGTAGATGCCATATAATTCGCTGCTTTTGTGATAAATGCTGCTTTCGGGCGAATTGACGTATTTTGCTGTTTTCTCGTTTTTCTTCAGGATGCGTCCGCCGAAAGCTACCACCTTGCCGCTGATCGTATGTACGGGAAAGATGACCCGCCCGCGAAAACGATCGCTTGCCGTTCCGTTTTCGTGAAACAGGACAAGCCCTGTCTTTTCGAGAAAATCGTTCCTGTATCCGAGTTTCATCGCTTCCCGGTAAAGGTCGTCGCGCTGTTCGAGGCTGTAGCCCAACTGGAATTTCCGGATGATGTCTTCGCGGAAACCGCGTTCCATGAAATAGCGCAATCCGACCGTTCGCCCTTCTTCATGATCGTGCAGGCGCGATACGAAATGTTTCTGCGCCCAGCTATTGACGATATACATGCTCTCGCGGTCGTTCTGCGCCTGTTTTTCTTCGTCGGTCAACGCCTTTTCGTGTACTTCGATGCTGTATTTTTTTGCAAGGAAACGGAGTGCGTCGTGATAGCTCAGTTGCTCGTGTTTCATAATGAAATAAACGGGCGAACCACCCTCGCCGCAGGCAAAGCATTTGCAGATATTTTTCGACGGGGAAACGTAGAACGACGGGGAATTGTCGGCATGGAAAGGGCACAAGCCGACGTAGTTGACGCCGCGCTTGCGCAGTGTCACAAATTCGGATACTACATCCACAATGTTCGCTGCATCCAGAATTCTGTCTTTCGTTACCTGATCTATCATATAAAAATTTTCGCTTTGCGCGGCAAATATAATTATTAATTGTCAATTGTTTTCTATCTTTGCCTCACAAAACAACAGACAGTTATGTACGTGAAGTGTGGATGTATTGTTTTATGGTTATGGTTTGCAGCCGTTTGTCATGCGCAACAATCTGCTTCGGACGCGCCGGAGCAGGCCAGTGATTTTGCCTGCACGCTGGCGTCGGGCGAGGAGATACGTATGTATTCGCTTTCGGCGGAGGCGTTGCTGCTTTGTTTCTACGATCCTTCGTGCGAAGATTGCCATGTCCTGATGGAGCGACTGGATGCTTCGCCTGTCATCAGGCGGCTGACGGGAGAGAAAAAGTTGCTGACGCTGGCTGTTTATCCGGAAGAAGACGGGGTGTTGTGGAGGGAAAACAGTTCCAATGTGCCTGCCGGGTGGATAAATGGATATGATCCGGGTGTGAAAATCATTTTGGACAATCTGTATGATTTCACTAAACTGCCTGCGCTTTATCTGCTGGACAGGCAAAAGCGTTTTCTTCTGAAAGATGCGACAGTGGAGGAAATTGAGACGGAACTGACGGGCAGATTCCGGTAAATGAAGATTCAAGATTTGCAAAAAAATAAAATGGACGCGAAAATTAAACTGAAAGTACAGGGACTGACAAACAGTCAGATCAAGTCGGGGGCATATGCGCTGATTTTGTCGGAAAAAGGGCCTCGACGGATTCCGATTATCATGGGCATATCGGAAGCGCAATCCATCGCCATTGCGCTGGAGGGTATACAAACGCCTCGCCCCTTGACGCACGATTTGTTTGTGCATTTTTCCAAAGCGCTCAAAATCCGTCTGCTGGAAGTGCTGATATGCCGTTTTGAAGATGGCATTTACTATTCGGAGATGGTTTTTGCGGAAGGCAAGCACGAAATCCGTATCGATTCCCGCACATCGGATGCCGTGGCCATTGCGCTTCGGATGAAGTGCGACATATATACGTACGAATCCATCATGCAAAAATGCGGCATCGTGCTGGAAGAGGGCAATATAACGGAAGAGGGAGATGTGCTTTTCTCACAGAAACCGGATTCCGGCGAAATAGACGACATGCACAAACTGCACGAATGGCTGCGGCTTTTGCAGAAAAGCGAAATCGAGGAACGCATGGAAAAAGTGATTGAAGAGGAAAATTATGAACTTGCCAAAATCTTTAAGGAAGAATTGCTGCGACGCGAGAAAGAGGAGGGCGATTTATGATTGCATCGAATGGCTTCGACGGGTGGTCGCTGCTGCGCGGGATGTCGGGTTTGGCTGTGGTGCTGGTCATCGCGTGGTTTTTCAGTACCGACCGCAAGCGTATCGACTGGCGACTGGTTGCTTCGGGACTGTTTCTCCAGATCATCATGGCGCTTTCGATTCTTTACGTGCCTTTTGTTGGTATTTTTTTTGAGTACACGGGCAGGATTTTCGTCAAGCTG
>JAIRLL010000383.1 GCA_031259505.1 Tannerella sp. | reverse complement strand
TCGCAATGACGGGAATACCGTTGCTGTCAGCAATGGCGTCTACGTCATTGCGAAGGCGCGTAGCCTGAAGCAATCCGGACATGTCATTTTCCTCCTGTTTATTTGAAAAATATAGGGTCTCGCAATGACGGGGTGCACGTCTCCGGCACGTGGCGCGTTGATTCCGTCTGCCGTCGTCGGTTTATTTGCCGAGCCGGCACAGTTCGTTGCCGTCTGCGTCGTAGAAGACGAGCGTATCGTCGCGCAGGGCGTATCGGGCGGTGGCGTCGAGAGCGGCGGAGAATTTTTCTTCGACGTTCTCAGCGAAGCACATCTTGCGGGTGAATACCATTTGCGAAAACTGCAAGCGTCCGTCTGCCGCGAGTTTGCATGTTCCGGTGAAGGAGTTGCATCCGCCGTTGCCGCCGACGCGGTTGCTGTCCGTGGCGAAGGTGATGAATGCTTCCGTATCTTCCGCGACGGCTTCGCCGTAGAGTGCGACGGGTCGCCAGCGCACGTCTGTCAGGCGGGAAATGTCGGCAGTGGCGTGATTATGCGCCGTCCCGACGGATCTGCATGAGCCGGCAATGGCCAGAACGGCCATGCAGCCGGCAATAAACAATGTCTGTTTCATAATGTCTTTTATTTGGATATACTGTGAGCGGCATAAATTTGCGATGCGAATACGCATGTTTATCCCGTGTGCAGTATATATATATACAACGCAAAGATACGAATCTTTCGGATTTGTCCGCGAATTACACGAATTTTCCGCAGGAGAATTTGAAGAGATTCGCTGTAATTCGCGGACAGTATACTTCGCGGCGGAGCTACCGCAATTTGATGTCGCCGTACGAGACGTCGATGTCGACCGTAGCGGAAGGGTTGGCGTCTGTGCCGATGTTGCCGACGATGGCTGAGCCTTTTTTGAGCGAGACGTTATTGAAAGTCAGGTTTCCGGCGTTGATGTCGCCGTATTTTGTATAAAGAGTGACTTTGGCGCTGTGATGCGAATTGAGGGCGACCTTGACAGTCGAGTATCTGGCGGCGACCTTGATTCGCTTGAAGCCTGTCGATATTTCCGAGATGTCTAACTTGCTGTAGTCAAAATCCACTGCAACGAAGCGTTCGTTCAGTTGGCCTATTGTGACGTTCGAATATTTCGTGTCCAGGGTGAACGAGGCGACTGTCCCGATGCTGATACCGTCGTATTTCGAATCGAACGCGAGTGTTTCCGCTCTGCCTATTTTTAGCTTGCAGTACTTGCTGTCGACTGTGCCTCTGTTGCACGATCCGATGTCGGCATTGCCGTATTTGAGGTTTATCGTGACGTCCGATAGCGTCCGGGCTGTCAGGTTGCCGTATTTAAGATCTACGTTCAGCGGGTTGGCAGCGTCGTCGAGGTTGATATGCCCGTATTTGTTTGTCAGGCTCATGGTGACGCTTTTGGGGGCGATGACGGTGTAGTGTATCGTGCGTCCGCAGTTGTTGCACGAAATGGATTCGAGGTACGTGGTGGCCGCGACGCGGTTTCCGTCCTGTGAAAAGCGGATGTCGACGGCTTCGGCATATTCTCTGGCCAATTGGCGGTTGCGTCCCTTTCCGGTGATTTCGATCCGGAACATGATTTTGTTTTCCGATCCTTCGATGATACGGATGTTTCCGTATTTGTTTTCGATGTCGAGGCGCGGGTTTGCTCCTACGGTAAATTCCCTGGATATTTCCCGTTTATGTTCCTCGCCTGTAAAGAACTCGAATGCCGCACTTGCTTCGGTATCGGGGAAGATGCCCATGTCGGGACTGTAGTTCTTTTTTGTACATGCCCCGCAGACGGTGGCGCTCATAAAGATGACTGTAAAAATAAAAGCTTTCATGTTTGTTCTGTTTTTGAATTGTGATTGGACTGTTTCGATAAAATATTTTGAATATGTTGTAACGCTTCAATTTTCGATGAATAGATGTTGACGAGCAGGATTTCGTTTTGTTCGCCGTTTTCCGGGAAGGATGCTTCCGTGCGGATAAATTCGATATCCTGCAGGATTTCTTCCCGATAGCGGTTGTCGACCGAGAGAAGGAGTTGTTCGGCCGATTCGATTTCGTTTTCCAGCAACATGTTGTAGTAGTTGCGCACGTCGTCGAACGGTTCGTCGTCCCGGTTGTCGACAGGCCGTATGAATGGTTTCAGCAGGAATACCGCGACGATGATGGCGGCCGCAACGGACGTGCAGGCGGTTATGCTGCGGACAGTCGCCATGCGTCTGTTCCGTTTTGCAGCCAGTTTTCCGGCAAACCGTTCGCGGTGTCCGGCCTTGATTTCGCCACCGAAAACGGTGGTGGCATGTTCTCTGATTTTCTTTTCAAGCATATCGTTCATAATCGTTTCGTTTTTCTTTTAAAAACATTCTCAGTTTCGTTATTCCTCTTGTATATTGCACGCGGACGGTCGATGGATTGATTTTAAGCTGTCCGGCGATTTTTCCGAAGTCCATTTCCTCGAACAGGCGCAGGCTGACGATGCTGCGGTAGATGTCCGGCAGGCGGTTGATACCGTCCCGTATGTCGTCGATACTGAGCGCTGTTTCCATTGCCGTCGCATCGTCTTCGCAATCTGCATCTTCATATGCCTCCGTCATCGGGACGATGAAATCTTTTCTCCTTCGCAGCGTGTCGATTGCCCTGTTGACGGCCATCCGACAGAGGATGCGTTTCATCGCGTCGGCATCTTCGTGAAGAAGGGCGGTTCGCGTAAGGACTTTCAGGATACAGTCCTGCATGATCTCCTCGGCCTCGTCGCTGTGTGCGGTGACGGCGAACGCACTGCGGTATACGGTCTCGGCATACATATCATAGAATGCCATTTGCGCCGTCGACCGGCTCTGCCTTACTCCTCGAAAGATGTCCGTATAATTACTCATTTTTTAATCGTTCTTCATTTGTATAACGCGACAGTTCGCGATTTGCTACAACCTGCAACAAAATTTTTTACCCTCTCCAAACCCCGTACTCCTCCTTTCCACAATTATTCAAATACTAAAACCAGTCTCTTCGCGTTTCCAGTCATAAAAATACACCAAAAAAGATTGAGATGATGTTTCAGTATGTGAGAAGATATTCATTCTCGATAGCCGTTATTCTGGTTGTCGTTTATCTGTCGCTGATGAATACGCCTGCGACAAAGATACCACGTTTTCCCGGTTGGGACAAGATAGTACATTTCTGCATGTACGGCGGTGTGGCGGGAGTCATCTGGCTGGAATATCTGTTCAGCCACCGCAATGACAGGCTTCGTCTGAAACAGGGAATCCTCGCTGCCGCCGTATGTCCGCTGCTGCTGGGCGGTCTTCTCGAAATCGGGCAAAGCACGCTGACCGTGCATCGCAACGGCGACTGGATGGATTTTGCAGCCAATGCGGGCGGCATCGTCGCGGCGGCGCTGATTGCCTGGCACGTCCTGCGTCCGCGGATCATGAAAGGGAAATGACTGAATGATAGAATAACTGAATAATTGAATAACTGAAAGAAAAAGTCCTGCTACAAAACTGCCGGATGGCCAAAAAAAGATTCAGTTATTCAGTTATTCAGTTATTATAACAAGTCCGAGGCCAGTTCCGCCAGCAAGCTGCGTTCGCCTTTCAGCAGATTGACGTGTGCGAAGAGTTCCTGCCCCCTCATGCGGTCGACCATGTAGGCGAGACCGTTGCTCTGCGCGTCCAGATAGGGCGAGTCAATCTGCTGAATGTCGCCCGTAAACACCATTTTAGTTCCCGCGCCCGTCCGTGTGACGATGGTTTTGATTTCGTGCGGCGTCAGGTTTTGCGCCTCGTCCACGATGCAGAACGTTTCCGAGAGGCTTCGCCCGCGGATGAAAGCCAGCGCTTCAATAATCAACTGGTTATTTTTCTGCAGTTCGTCAATGCGGCGCACTTCCGGACTGTTTGGCGCGAACTGCGTCTTTATTACATTCAGGTTGTCGAAGAGCGGCTGCATGTATGGCGCCACTTTTTCTTTTTCGGTACCGGGCAGGAATCCGATGTCCTTGTTGGCCAGCGACACGATGGGGCGCGCCAGCAGGATTTGCTTGTAGAGACCGGACTGTTTCAGCGCCGAAGCCAGCGCGAGCAGCGTTTTACCCGTACCCGCCTTGCCGGTGATGCCGACAAGTTTGATGTCGGGGTCGTTCAGCACTTCGAAGGCGAAACTCTGCTCGGCGTTGCGCGGCGCAATGCCGTAGCTGGCATCCTTTCCTGCTTTTTTAATCTTTCCTGTGAAGGGATTATACCTTGCGAGCACCGAGTTGCGGTTGCTTTTCAGGACAAAGCAGTCGTTCGGGAGCAGTTTGTTGCTGTATTCGAATGTCGACGCGTCGACGCCGTCGTACGAGGCATGGATTTTATCGATCAGACCGGCCTCCACATGTTCGTACACCGTCTGCGACTTGTTGAATACGTCCGTATCGATCACCTTGTCCGTCGTGTAGTCCTCGACGGGGATGCCCAGCGCGCGGGCTTTCATGCGCAGGTTGATGTCTTTGGTCACGAGGATGGTTTTCATTTCCGGATGCTCTTCCGCCACGGTGTATGCACACGAAAGGATACGGTGGTCGGGGATACGTTCGAGGAAAGCGGAGGCGACTTTTTTCTGATATTTGTCGTCCGTCACTACATATAATATACCCTTGCCGTCGCCAAGCGGCGCACCCTGCAGGTGAAAATCGCCAGACGTCAGCACATCGAGCCGGCGGATAAACTTGCGCGCATTGTAACTGAGCTGGTCGCTTCCCTTCTTGAATTTGTCCAACTCTTCCAGCGTGGCAATCGGCAGGTAAATATCATTCTCCTCGAAACTTTCGAGGCATCTGTAATCGTGCAGGATTACATTCGTGTCCAGTACAAAATTCTTCTTTAAACTCATTTTTCCGACATTTTAATGGTTACTGTTTTTTTTTGGATGCTAATTGACCGGCTTGGATAGCGCCGGGTCATTCTATTTTTTTGCCACAATATTCGGCAATTCCAGCCCGTATCCTTTCCTTTTATTTTCTCTTTTAAGCAGAAAGGCCACGAATGCCGCAGCCACGCCGAACCCGGCAAAAATGATCATCGGCAACGTATAATCGTAAGGTGCATCGGGGTTTCCGGTCATGCAGTACTTGGCCAGCACCCATCCAATCAGCGTGGGAACGCCTGCAAGTCCGATGTTCTGCACCCAGAAGATGGCCGCATACGCAGAACCCAACTGATTCTGGGGAATGATTTTGGGAACGGATGGCCACATGGCCGAGGGTACAAGCGAGAACGCTATCCCCAGAATGATCATCACGATGGAGGCAAACCACCAGACATTCAGTATCGGCAAGGCAAAAAGCACGTGCACGATGATAATCAGAAACGAACCGAGATACATGATGCTCGCTCCTTTGCCCAGTTTGTCGTAGATACCTCCGAATATTGGCGTCAGTACGATAGCTCCCAGCGAAATAAGCGACGGGACATTGCCTGCCAGGTCTTCGGGTATTCCATATTTGTTGATCATCAGCGACGTAGCGTATTTAAGAAACGGAAAAATGGCCGAATAGAAAAGCACACACAGAAGCGCAATCAGCCAGAACCCTTTTATTCTGACCATAAACCGGATGTCTTTCAGACGAAACGATTCTTCGGGCGCGGCATTCGTTTCTCTGATGGATTTGTCCAGCCTGCGGTCCATCACACAGAATACGATAAACGAAATCAGTCCGATACACAGAATTGCCAGCCCGAACAGTACGGGGGCGGATATTTCATTGAATCTTTTTGCCATAGGCACGGACAGCGAAAACGCCAGCGATGTACCGATGCGTGCCGTTGCGACTTGCAGTCCCATTGCAAGAGCAATTTCCTTACCTTTAAACCAGCGGGCAATGACTTTGGTGACGGTGATTCCCGCTATTTCGACGCCGACGCCAAACGTGGCAAATCCGACACATGCCAGCAGAACCTGCAGCCGCAGGCCAAACATGAAACCTTCGAGCGAAAAGAACGGTGAAATTGCATAATATTTGATGACGCACCCGACTATCATCAGCGTGCACGCCAGTTTCCCCGTGAAGCGCATCCCTTTTTTGTCGAGTATCACTCCGCCGATAAGCAGCATGAACAGGAAGACGTTGAACCATCCGTACGCCCCTGTGAACAAACCGTATTCCGTTCCGTTCCATCCGAAATTCTCTTCGAGCATGGTTTGCAGCGGCGCCATCACGTCCGTGATAAAATAGCCGCACATCATCGTGACAGAGACGATCCCCAATACGCTCCAGCGAGCCACAGGGTTATCGTTAAGTTTTTTGTATATTGCTTTCGTCATACAGGGATTATTTTTTATGATTTTATAAACATGGGTATCGCATCTGCGACAACGAATGTGCTTCCTCCGATAAAGATCATGTCGTCCGGTTGCGAATCTTTCAAGGCGGCCAGTACGGCATTCGCCACTTTGTCAAACACCTGTCCTTTGAGGCCACACTCTTCTGCCGCTACGGCAAGATCCGTTGCCGGAAGGGCGCGTTCGACGGATGCCTGCGTGAAATAGTAGGAGGCGCCGGTCGGCATCAGCGACAGCACATCGCCGGTTATTTTGTCATTGGACATCCCCACCACCATTCGCAGCGCTGGATATGTCTCCGCACATTTTTGCAACTGAGGTCCGAGATATTCCCATGCTCCCGCATTGTGACCTATATCACATATTATCAAGGGATTATTCCTTAGCGTTTGCCATCTGCCCATCAATCCGGTCGATTCGACAGTTGTTTTAAAGCCTTTTTCGACTGCTTTCGATGGAATCTTGAAACGCATGTCACGAAGCAACTTCAGCGCCGAAAGGACAGTCCGCGCATTCTTTTCCTGAAACATTCCGGGCATGTCGTTTTCCAGTATGCCGTAGTCTCGCGAATGAAAACGCCATAACCCGCTGTCTAACTGTTCGGCTGTGGACAGGGTATGCATTTCTTCGGCGAAAAACAGCGGCGCGTGCATCGTTTTTGCCCTGTCTGCAAACACAAGGCGCACTTCCCTGTTTTCTGCTTCGCCTATCAGCACGGGGACATTGGGCTTGATAATGCCCGCCTTTTCGAATGCTATCCGGCTCAAGCCTTCGCCCAGGTACTGCGTATGGTCGATGCTGATATTCGTAATGATGCTAAGGATGGGCTTGACGATGTTCGTGCTGTCTAACCGGCCGCCCAGTCCCGTTTCGACGATGGCGATGTCTATCTTCTTGTAGCGAAAAAAATCAAAGGCCAGACTTGTAATCACTTCGAAGAACGACGGCTTGAGTGGAGCAATAAACGAATAGTGCCTTTTAACAAAATCGACGACATACGGCTTCGGTATTGTCTTCCCGTTGACGCGGATACGTTCACACACGTCGACCATGTGGGGCGAGGTATACAGTCCGACTTTGTATCGGGCTTTACTCAGTATATTTGCAAGCAAATGCGATACAGAACCTTTACCGTTGGTGCCCGCTATGTGGATGATTTTGTAATCCTTGTGCGGATTACCGGTAAGATTATCCAGCAGGATGCTGCGACCTGGCCCCGGCTTGTATGCAACTGCCCCTACTTTATGAAATGCAGGCGTTGCGGAATACAGAAAGTTTAATGTCTTTTCGTAAGTCATATTGCGCGGTAAAAATAGGCATTCTATTTTTTTTCATGAAAAAATATTCCGCGAATAATTCTAAAAAATATATTATGTATACTAATCGGCGATTGATTAAAGTATGTTTCAATGCTTTGCTTTGGATGCGTTGCTTCACAGTCACAACGTTTCGGGAAGCGTCAAATTAAAATGTTCTCCGGCTTCTTAAATTTCGTTAGGCTATTGTGCTTTGTGCGGGTTTGAATTTTGGCTCCTGTATTTCTGTGCTCTTTGTCTCCGGGGTGAATTGAGTTTTTGAATTTCGAATTCTCGGCCGTCCGTCGCTCGAATGAAAAAGAAACCGTATCTTTGCTTCGAGTAAAACAGAAGCAAGCGTTTTTTGAATCTTGAATTTTGAATCGGCATGTTGAGTAAAACGCGCGGTATCGTCCTGCATACCATTCCATACAGCGACAGGTATGGCATTATACATATATATACGGAGTCGTTTGGCCGGACATCTTATATGGTTGCGCGCCGCGGCGGCCGGAAAGCAGGCGCTCCGCAGGCATTTTTCCGTCCGCTGTCGGTGCTGGAGATGGATGTCGAGCACTTGAATACGCGCGACATACAGCGCCTCCGCGAGGTGAGGACAGGCTGTCCGCTGCACGATATTTTCATGCATCCCGTCAAGAACTGCATCGCTTTGTTTCTGTCCGAAGTGCTTTACCGTGCGGTACGCATGCGCGAGACCGATTTGCAACTGTTCAATTACCTCTACGATTCCATCCGCTGGCTGGATCTGGCGGAGCAGGGCATTGCCAATTTTCATCTTGTTTTTCTGATGCATCTTGTCCGTTATCTGGGCGTATATCCGAACGTGGAGTCATATTGCCCGAACAGTTTTTTTGATCTGCTGAACGGCGCTTTTACGGCAAGTCCGCCCGGCCACAAGCATTATCTCGACCGCAGCGAGAGCATCATTTTCTCGCGCCTGCTGCGGATGAACTACACCAACATGGGGCTGTATGCTTTTTCACGCAGGGAGCGTTACAACATCGTCTGCCGCATACTGGAATACTACAGTCTGCACCTGTCGGATTTTCCGGAGATCAGGTCGTTAAGCGTCATGCAGAGTCTGTTTGAGTGAAGAGAGGTTCATTTTCGCCGCCTGTTCGTGCATGTAGCGTATGGCGGCATCGTAGTCGTTGGGGATGATGCCGTCGAGGATGGCGTTTTTGATGGCCTCTTTCAGGACGCCGACGGGTCGCGAGGGGGACAGGCCGAATGTAGCCATTATTTCTTCGCCCGATACGGGTGGCTGAAAGTTGCGCACGCGATCTTTCTCTTCTATGTGTACGAGTTTTTCGCGCACCAGTTGAAAGTTGTGCAGGAAACGGCGTACTTTTTCGGGGTTTTTGCTGGTGATGTCCGCTTCGCACAGTTTCATCAGGTCGTCGATGTCGCTGCCGGCGTCGAAGAGGAGGCGGCGTACAGCCGAGTCGGTCACGTCTTCATCCACCAGGGCAATCGGGCGCATGTGCAGTTCGACCATTTTCTGTACGTATTTCATTTTATCGTTCATCGGCAGTTTCATACGGCGGAAGATGGGGGGGATCATCTTGACGCCGACGATGTTGTGGTTGTGAAACGTCCATCCCAGCCGGTAGTCGAACCGTTTGGTGAGAGGTTTGGCTATGTCGTGCAGGAGTGCGCTCCAGCGCAGCCACAGGTTGTCGGTCGTCCGGCTCAGGCGGTCGAGCACCATCAGCGTATGTGCAAAATTGTCCTTGTGTCCGATGCCTTCCTTCGTCTCGGCGCCTTTGAGGGCGAGCAGTTCGGGGAAAATCAGTTCGAGCAGTCCGCACGCATCAAGCAGTTCGAATCCGGTCGAGGGTTTGGGCGCGAGGATGATTTTGTTCAGTTCGTCCGTGATGCGTTCGCCGGAGATGATACGGATTCGATCCCTGTTGCGCACGATGGCGTCGAACGTGTCCGGTTCAATGAAAAAGCCCAGTTGCGAAGCAAAACGTATGGCGCGCATCATGCGCAGTGGGTCGTCGTCGAAGGTCGTATCCGGATCGCGCGGCGTGACGATACGCAGCCGTTCCAGGTCGCCCAGCCCGTCGAAGGGGTCGACGAGTTCGCCCAGCCTGTCTTTGTTCAGACACAGCGCCAGCGCGTTGATTGTGAAATCGCGGCGGTTCTGGTCGTCTTCTATCGTGCCGTCTTCGACGACGGGTTTGCGGCTGTTGCGGCTGTACGATTCACGGCGTGCGCCCACAAATTCCAGTTCCGTATCCTTCCATTTCACCTGCGCCGTCCCGAAATTCCTGAATATCGACACCTGCGCATTCCTGCCCAGTTTTTTTGCGACGGCCTGCGCCAGATCGATGCCGCTGCCGACGGTCACGATGTCAATGTCTTTCGACGGCCGGTTGAGGAAAATATCACGGACGAAACCGCCGATCACATATGTCTCCAGATGGTTCTTATCGGCTGTCTCCGTGATGGCGTGGAATACGGGAGTATCCAGACGGCCGGTTATTTCTTCTTCGCTGCAATACATTATTCAGATGGTCTGTTTTATTGAGGGTGCAAAGATAAGCGAAAATTATCAATTAAGATCGGAAGAG
>JAIRLL010000361.1 GCA_031259505.1 Tannerella sp. | reverse complement strand
GAAATGCACCCTTTGAACAGGGTGTACGACCCCTTCCGGAAGTTCCGGACAACCTTCCGGAACTTCCGGACTTTCGGCAGATATTATACAATTTGGATCTCTTCAGTTGATATAACAGTCAATGTTACATTTTGGAGTGCACCCTTCGCTCTCGCCGGCAGGAGCGAGATGCTCTCGCCGGCAGGAGTGAGATGCTCTCGCCGGCAGGAGCGAGATGCTCTCGCCGGCAGGAGTGAGACGCTCTCGCCGGCAGGAGCGTAACTTTACAGAACATTTTTTAGGATGGTGCTTATTCTACCGAGCGAAGCATACCTAACGGGATGCTTTTTACCGCTATTTTGATTATAAAGACGTCTGTCGAAATGGGTGTATTTCAAATTGTCGTTTTGCGGGATACTACATATACCTGCCATATATACGCCCGTAGTACAGGCAGTGATACTTTTGCGGAAAATGCGACAATTTGAAATACACCCGTCAAAATTCTGTTTTTGACAAAATGAATAATTAAATTTGTATAATTCGCGCGCATGCGCTACCTTTGCACCATGAAATATAAAGAATGGCAAAAACGACCGGTTCGCTTTCTTTCGACGACCGGTTATACAATAGAAAACTTTGAAGCCTTGTATCCCTGTTTTGAGGATGCTAATAATGAGTATCTTCGCATCTACAGCATAACAGAAAAGCGAAGAGGACAACGGATGTATGTCATGTATTCCAGAGTACTTGTCGAACACGTTATCGGTAGCGTAAAAAGATGCCGAATTGTTAAGAATGAATGTCGACTGAGAAAAAATGATTTTATCAAGCATGTCTTGTATACTTGCGCTGCTTTACACAATTTCAGACTCAAATTTAATCCGTTCCGTTCCGTTATGAATTCAATTCAATTAACATAATCTCTAATATAAATACGATGAATAAAAATAAATTTTCAATTCTTTTCTTTATCATGGGTTCTGTGTACATGATGCAGGCTCAGAGTGATAAACATTACGGTTTCGGGCAACGTTCCGAAACTCTTCAAAGCCTTGCGCAGCAGTTTGCCGCCCCGGCTGACGATTACAAACCTCACGCCTGGTGGCACTGGCTTGGGACGAACTTCTCGAAAGATGGAATGACCGCCGATTTGCAGGCAATGAAAGAAGCCGGCATTGGCGGAGTGGTTGTGTTTAATGCGCCGTCGTGGTTAGACCCGTCGAAAAATCTCTGGCAGCATCAGACCTATCGAAGCGTGGCCTACTGGGATGCGTTGAAACATGCGCTTGCCGAAGCCAAAAGGCTGAACATGACCGTCGGCATACACAATACGCCCGGCTGGTCGACTACCGGCGGTCCCTGGATTTCGCCCGAAGACGGGATGCAGGCAGTCGCTTACGGCAAGACGGAAGTGAAAGGAGGTAAGCAGGTGAAAATCACGCTCCCCAATCCGATAGCGAACACCGAAACGGCAGAATATTTTAAAGATGTAGCCCTCATTGCAGTTCCTGCAAATAAAGAACTTGCCGCCAACAACGTATTGGACATTTCGGAACGTTTAGACGCCAAAGGAGTTTTAAACTGGCAAGCTCCCGAAGGCGACTGGATTATCTATCGTGTAGGACATTATCCGACTTTGACACACTCGCATCCTACGCCGGAAGATGTAGCCGAATATTCCCTCGAAGCAGACAAAATGAATCCTGCAGCCACTGTCAAACACTGGAATAATGTACTGAATCCCTTTATCGACCGCTTTGAAGACTATATCGGTGCAACTTTCAAATATATCTGGATTGACAGCTACGAAGCCGGAGACCAAAACTGGTCGCCCAATTTCCGCGCCGACTTTATCCGTATGAAAGGCTACGACCCTGTGTTGCAATTAGTGATGGCAGACATGCGCGGCGACAGTATTTTGACGAAACATTACGGACTTCGTTATCCCGAAAACGCTGCTCCCGAAACAAAACTCTTTTTGCGCGACTATTCGGAAGTAATAAACCGTCTGTTTATGAACTGTTGGCAAACAGGGAAAGAGATGGTCAACAAAGCCGGGTTCACATTATGCTGGGAGCCATACTGTAGTTGGGGCGGAGGTCCTTTCGATATGAGCGAAGGCGTTGCGATAGCCGATATTCCCGTCACCGAATTTTGGGTACACAGCAGCGATGTGCTTGGCGGTGAAATCATAGCAAAAGCCGCTGCAGCCAACGAAAAACGTATTGTCGGCGCCGAAGCTTTCACCGGTATGGAAGCTACATGCAAGTTCACCGAAACGCCTCGTATGTTGAAACGTCCTGCCGATATGGGATATTCGTTCGGCGTCAATCTGTATTTCCTGCATTCGTGGGCGCATAATCCTTTCGACGACAAATATCAGCCGGGATTCAATTTTGCACACTACGGCACGCATTTCAGCCGTAACCAGACCTGGTTCGAGCCGGGCAAAGCGTTTTTCACATACCTTGCCCGTTGCCAGATGCTTTTGCAGCAAGGCGCGTTTATTTCGCGTACCGGCGAAGCGCTTCACCGGCGTACACCCGACGCCGAAATTTTCTTCGTTCGTAATACCGAAGACGCCCAGGAAAAAACAATTGACTTTCCTGTCACCGGCCGTGTTCCCGAATTGTGGGATGCTTATTCCGGCACAATTAAAAGCACAAACAACTGGAAACAGGACGAAAATAAAACTTCGGTAACCTTGACGATGGAAAAAGACGTTTCGATGTTTGTTGTCTTCCCCGCGCGTAAAACTGCGTATGTGAAACTGCCGGAAACGAAGGTGGTGAAAGAAACTGCCGTCGACGTCAATGGAGAATGGACGGTCTGTTTCAAACCCAAAACAGACGAAGAACCTTTCCAAAGGAAATTTGCGGAACTTGTCGATTTCAGCAAACAGGACGAGGCTGCTGTCAAATATTTCTCCGGCACTGCGATATATGAGAAAACAATCCGGATAAATGCCGCCGATTTGTCTGTAAACAAAGCGGTGGTTCTCGACCTCGGCAATCTGTACGACATTGCCGAACTGGAAGTAAACGGGGAAAAAGCAGGCGTCCTCTGGTCGCCCCCCTACCGGGCAGATATTACATCCCTGCTGAAAGCAGGTAACAATACGCTGAAAATTCACATAACAAACAACTGGATAAACCGCCTGATTGGCGACGAACAGTATCCCGAAGATTTCGAATGGACCGACAAAAACCAGGGATTGCGAGCGATGACAGGTTTACCGGAATGGTTCGTGAAAAATCAGCCGCGTCCGGTAAAAGAACGTAAAACATTTATCCCCTGGTACTATTTCAACAAAGATTCACGCTTGTATCCGGCAGGCTTGCTCGGTCCCGTGAAATTACGATATAACGAATTGAAAATCGAAAATTGAAAATTGTTGCAATCCGGTTGTCTTATTATTGAATGTTTGATGCTGATAACCCCGGGTAAACGCTACCGCCCAATTGTCATGATCCGCCACCTTTGTATGTGTTAATAATCTTACTTATATCCAGAGTATCAATAATCTGATTGACAAGTCGAACTGGCGAATCCTGTGGTACCTTGCTTTCCAAACTACTCGGGAACAGGGATATTTGTTCTTGATTACTTTCCTTAAATACTGGTCTCAAAAAATATAGGGCTGTCGGACTTTTGAGACAGCCCCCTTTTTGTTATCTCTCAGGACATGATACTCATTCACTCATAATAAAGTATCCTTCTTCGATCAGAGTAATAAATCCCAGCAGTGCGCCCCAGTGATAGAATTTATCGCTATTGCCCACATCGTCGCCAATACCCGAATCGGGGTTATAATTTTCGAAAACATAGCCATCCTTCAGCCAGCCTTTCAGGAGCAGGTTCTTCGATTTTTCGGAGAGCGCCTTTCTTGCTTCGGGGAGGTCGTAGTTGCGCAGACCCATGTACACAAGGAAATTCAGTGGCGCCCAGATGCGACCGCGCCAGTATGTATTGTTTTTGTAGGCAGGGTCGTTGCGGGGAGTAGACGGTATAACCCATTCGCCCCAGAATTCTTCGGGATTGAGCAGATGTTCCTTAATCATCCGTTCGGCCTGTTTCTGTGTTGGAGCGTTTGCCAGCAGGGGATAGAAATTCGTCGGAGAGATACGCCGGTTGAATTTTCCCGTATCGGTATGGCGGTTATAGTACAGCCCGTTTTCTTCGTCCCACAACATTTTCAGATTTTTACGATACAGGTCGCCACGAGTGCGGAGTTCCTTCGCGTCGGCGGTTTTGCCGAGTTCGCCGGCGATTTTAGCCAGCAGGTCGCAGTCCATGACGTATAATCCCGACAGTCCGGCGTCGTTAAGTTTCTGCACATGACGTTCCTTGTCGAAAGGGATATCGTCGTACATGTGCGAATTGTCCAATCCCGATTCGAGAGCGCCTCCGAAAGTGCCGTTAATGCCGGTAGTTTCCCAATACCGGTAAGTAACCTTTTCGTAAGGATTGCTTCCCCAGCACAACAAGCCGTCGGTATTACGGTTTTTGTCCCACCAGCGATTCCACGTCAGCAGTTTGTCGTACACAAG
>JAIRLL010000248.1 GCA_031259505.1 Tannerella sp. | reverse complement strand
TGATGGACGTAAGACGCGTAGCCGACAAATACGGAATTATGCTGGTGCTTGATGCAAGTTTGCTGGGCGAAAATGCTTACCTCGTCAAACAGCGGGAAGAACAGTGGAAGGAAAACACTATGAGCGACATCATAAAAATGATGACAGGACTTGCCGATTTAGTCTATTTTTCAGCCCGAAAACTGACTTCTTCACGCGGCGGCGGTATCTGTACAAACCGTAAAGATTTGTACAGTAAAATGGAAGCCCTTGTGCCTCTCTTTGAAGGATTCCTGACTTACGGCGGTATATCCGTGCGCGAAATAGAAGCTATGGCGGTGGGAATGTACGAAACTTTAGACGAGGATATGATTTCTCAAAGTCCTTTGTTTATCAAATACCTGGTCGAATCGTTAGGCAGTCACGGAATACCTGTTGTTACGCCTCCCGGAGTGCTGGGAGCGCATGTCAACGCAATGGATTTCTGCGCTCATATTCCTCAAACACAATATCCTGCCGGAGCTTTAGCCGCTGCTTTCTATTTGGTTTCAGGCATTCGCGGGATGGAACGGGGAACCGTTTCGAGTGTACGCGACGAAAACGGCGAAGAAATCCTTGCCGACGTCGAACTGCTGCGTCTGGCTGTCCCGCGAAGAGTCTTTACGCTTTCGCAGATTAAATATGTAGTGGACAGAATGGTGTGGCTGTACGAAAACAGACGCATGATCGGAGGACTGAAGTTCGTTTATGAACCTCCCGTACTGCGATTTTTTATGGGTGGAATGGAATCGCTGGACGACTGGCCCGAAAGATTAATGGCAAAATTCCGAAAAGATTTTGGCGACAGTTTATGATATTCCGTTTACAATAACACTGTAAATTTCAGAAATTTAATATAAAAACATGTATATTTATCCCAACAACGGTCATGGAAGGAAAAAGTTTATATGAAAGAGGATTAGAACATGATTCCTGCGGAGTAGGAATCGTTGCAAACATCAAGGGAGACAGGTCTCACGATATTGTCGAGAAGGCTTTACAGATTCTTGAAAACATGTTACATCGCGGAGCCGAAAGTTCCGATAACAAAACAGGTGACGGCGCCGGAATAACGGTGCAAATTCCACATGAATTTACTCTTCTACAAGGTATTCCCGTACCTGCGCAGGGGAAATACGGTACGGGCATTATCTTTTTACCCAAAGACAAAAAACTTTTGGCGTTATGTCTCGACATTATCAACGAAGTTTTGGAAGGCGAAGGACTGTCGTTGCTGAAAACGAGAGATGTGCCGACCAATCCCGACATCCTCGGCGAAATCTCGCGAAACTCGGAGCCGGATATTAAGCAGATATATGTGGTAAGTAAAGAAAATCAGGGAAATCTGGAAGTCAGGCTATATGTTGCGAGAAAAAAAATCGAGAAACGAATCAGCGAACTTACGACAGTCGGCGCTCATGAATTTTATATCGTAAACCTGTCGTCACGGAGACTTACGTATAAGGGAATGTTGACCTCGACGCAGTTGCGGGAATATTTTCTCGATTTGAACAATCCCTATTTCACAAGCGGACTGGCGCTGGTACATTCACGTTTCAGCACTAATACATTGCCTACATGGGATCTGGCTCAACCTTTCCGATTGTTGGGACATAACGGCGAAATCAATACCATTCGCGGAAACAGACACTGGATGCAGGCTCGCGAAAGTGTGATGAAAGCTCCGGAACTTGGCGAAACCGACGGCATTTTCCCGATAATTCAGTCCGGTATGAGCGACAGCGCTTCGCTCGACAATGTCCTCGAATATTTCGTGATGGCTGGAAAAAGCCTGCCCTACGCCCTGTCCATGCTTGTCCCCGAAAGCTGGAACGAAAAAAATCCCATATCAAACGAATTAAAAGCGTTTTACGAATATCACAGCGTGATAATGGAACCTTGGGACGGTCCTGCGACACTGCTGTTTACCGACGGTCGATATGCCGGAGGAATGCTGGACAGAAACGGTTTACGTCCGGCTCGTTACCTGATAACGAAAGACGATACTGTTGTCATCGCTTCCGAAGCCGGCGTACTTCCATTTGCCGCCGGCGATGTCAGAGAAAAAGGACGTTTGCAACCGGGTAAAATGTTGATGATCGATACTCAGGAAGGAAAATTATATTACGATTCCGACCTTCGAGGAGAACTGGCTTCGGCGTATCCTTACGGAGAATGGCTGGCGAAAAACCGTATAATGCTCTCCGATATATCTTCGGGACGTGTTATCAAGCACAGAGTCAGCTCTCACAAAGAATTTCTGCACGCTTTCGGATACACAAAAGAAGATCTTGAACGGATAATCATCCCCATGGCTACCGATGCCCGGGAGCCGGTCGGGTCGATGGGCAACGATACTCCTTTGGCGGTATTGTCGGATAAACCGCAGTTGCTGTACAGTTATTTCCGGCAACTGTTCGCACAAGTTACCAATCCTCCGATAGACCCTATACGCGAGGAACTTGTGATGTCGCTGTCGCTTTATATCGGACGTCAGGACGGCAATTTTCTTGAACCTTCGCCGGATTTGTGCAAGATGGTGAAACTTCAGGCTCCCGTTATCAGCAACGACGAATTAGACCTCCTTGCAAACCTTGGATACAAGGGATTCCGTGCTTTATCGCTTCCAATGGTATTCGACTCCAAACACGGATACCGTGGAATGGAATCGGCTTTGAACGAACTTTGCAGTCAGGCAGAACAGGCAGTCGACGACGGATACAATTACATAATACTCAGCGATAGAAATGTCGATGCAAACAAAGCGGCAATCCCTTCGCTCCTTGCCGTATCGACCGTGCATCACTATCTTATTGCCAAACAGAAAAGAATGCAGATTGCCATTATAGCCGAGACCGCCGAAGCCCGCGAAGTAATGCACTTCGCCTTGCTGTTCGGCTTCGGAGCTACAGCCGTCAATCCCTACATGGCTCTTTCGGTGATAGATGAACTGACAAGCCGCGGCGAAATCCGTAACGATTACCGAACGGCGGAAAAGAAATATATAAAAGCTATCCATAAAGGACTGCTTAAAGTCATGTCGAAAATGGGAATATCTACATTAAGAAGTTATCGGGGAGCGCAAATTTTCGAAGCCGTGGGATTAAGTCAGGATTTCCTTGACAAATACTTCAAAGGCATGAATTCCAAAATCGAAGGCATCGGTCTTGAAGAAATTACCGCCGATGCTCTTGCCCGACATTCGGCGGCATTCAAAAACGAAATCACATCAAACAGTCTGAATAACAACGGGACGTACGCCTACCGGCGTAACGGCGAAAACCACGCATGGAATCCCGAAACCATATCGAAACTGCAAATAGCGACACGAACAGGCGATTATGCCAAATTCAAAGAATTTAGCCGTATCGTAGACAACAAACCTGCTCCCGTGTTCCTCCGTGATTTCCTTACATACAAACATTGTCCGTCAGGAGCGATAGACATATCCGAAGTCGAGCCGGTCGAAAATATCATGAAATATTTCGTCAGCGGAGCCATGTCGTTCGGTTCCATAAGCAAGGAAGCGCACGAAGCTTTGGCTGTCGCCCTGAACACAATCAGGGGAAAAAGCAATACCGGCGAAGGCGGCGAAGACCCGTCGCGTTTCACCCTCGGCGAAGATGGACTGAATCGACGCAGCGCTATCAAACAGATAGCCTCCGGACGGTTTGGCGTTACGGCGGAATATTTAGTCAATGCCGACGAAATACAGATAAAAGTTGCACAGGGCGCAAAACCCGGAGAAGGCGGTCAGTTACCCGGATACAAAGTCGATAAGATAATCGCCGCAACACGTCATTCCATTCCGGGAATATCGCTGATATCGCCTCCGCCGCATCACGACATATATTCTATCGAAGACCTGGCTCAATTGATTTTCGACCTGAAAAATGTCAATCCCGCTGCACGAATCAGCGTTAAATTAGTGTCGGAAACCGGCGTCGGGACAATTGCCGCCGGCGTCGCCAAAGCAAAAGCCGACGTCATCGTCATCAGCGGATGCGAAGGCGGTACCGGAGCCAGCCCGATAAGTTCGATATTCCGCGCCGGAATGCCCGGCGAACTTGGACTTGCAGAAACTCAACAAACGCTTGTCGCCAATGATTTGCGCAAATACGTACGCCTGCAAACCGACGGTCAGCTGAAAACAGGAAAAGACATTATCGTCTCGGCGCTTCTGGGCGCCGAAGAATTTGGCTTCGCTACAAGCGCACTCATCGTGCTGGGTTGCGTGATGATGCGTAAATGTCATCTGAATACCTGTCCCGTAGGCGTTGCCACGCAGGACGCCGAACTTCGTAAACGCTTCAGCGGACGACACGAATATCTCGTGAATTTCTTTACTTTTCTGGCAATGGAAGTACGCGAACATTTGGCAGTCATGGGATTCCGTACCCTGAACGGGATTGTCGGACGCTCCGACCTCATCAGCCGAGTGGAAACAGGCAATGCAAAAGCCGCAAAACTGGATTTTTCAAAGATCCTGTATTTCGACGAAACGATTAAAAATGATATTAAATTTACTGTCCCGCAGGAACACCGAATAAACAATGTCCTCGACATATCGCTGATCGACAAGGCTAAACAGGCGCTTATCCGGCTTAAACCCGTATATCACGAAACAACAATTGCGAATACTAATCGTGCCACAGGAGCGATGCTTTCGGGCAGAGTCGCCAGACTGTACGGAAATGCCGGTATGCCCGACGACACTGTACGTGTTCTGTTTAAAGGTTCGGCTGGACAGAGCTTCGGCGCTTTCCTCTCTGCCGGAATAACCTTCCGTCTCGAAGGCGAAGCAAACGATTATCTCGGCAAAGGATTGTCGGGCGGACGTATAATCGTTTTGCCTCCAAACGGCAGCGCTTTCGAACCGGACAAAAACATAATCGCCGGAAATACCCTGCTTTACGGAGCTACATCCGGTGAAGTCTATATCAGTGGACGGGTCGGCGAAAGGTTCTGCGTGCGCAACAGCGGCGCTACGGCGGTCGTCGAAGGCGCAGGCGACCATTGTTGCGAATATATGACCGGCGGACGGGTGCTCGTTCTCGGTTCATGCGGCAAAAATTTCGCCGC
>JAIRLL010000216.1 GCA_031259505.1 Tannerella sp. | reverse complement strand
ACAAACCGCTCAGTTACGGTGTGTTTGGCAACCTGTCCGACTATACGGGCGTTGTGACGAAATATTCCAATCCGAACGGCCTGATTACCGACTGGTACGTGGGTAAAAGCATGGGCGAGATTTGGGGCTATACGACCGACCATATCATGATCGACGACGCCGAAGCGGAAGCGATGAACCAGAGCGGAGCGCAGCGGCTGTTCGGTTCCAACTGGGCGCGCGGCGATATGAAATACAAAGATCTGGACGGCGACGGCGCAATTACGTACGGCAACAATACGCTGGAAAATCACGGCGATATGTCCATTATCGGCAATAATACGCCTCGCTATAATTATGGATTCGGATTCAATGCCGAATGGAACGGATTCGACGTATCGGCTCTGTTTCAGGGTACCGGCAAGCGCGACCTCTGGCTATCCGGCAAGCTGGCATGGGGGATTGGCGGCGGTCAGTGGAATTCCAACGTGTGGAAAAACACGCTGGACTGCTGGCGCGAAGATGGTAGCAATCTTGACCCATACTGGCCACGCTTCTATCTGGGCAATACCGGTAAAAACCTGCAAACGCAGACAAAATACCTGAACAATGCAGCCTATTGCCGTTTCAAAAACTTTCAGATGGGTTACACCGTGCCGCGGCCATTGCTGCAAAAACTGGCCATTGACAGGCTACGTGTCTATTTCAGTGGCGACAATCTGCTTACCTTCAGCAAGATTAACGAGAACTTCGACCCCGAAGCGCCAGGAGAAAGCGTGTATCCACTTTCGAGATCGGTTTCGGTCGGAATTAGTATCACATTCAAATAATCATTTAAAAGATAATGCAATATGAAAAAGATATATTTCATTTTACAGACAAGTGTGGTCCTGTTATTGGCGGCCTGTTCCGATTTTCTGGAAAGAGAACCGCTGGACCAGCTTACAGACCAGGGCCTGACATACACGGCCAACCAGTGCAAAGTGTATGTCAACAAGTATTATACGGTATGGGGATCGCCATCCTCCGTATTCAAGGCCGACGTAGGGTCGGACAATCAACTGTCGTACAGTTACAGCCAGAACTCCGACCTGATTGATACCCGTACCGTCCCGGCTTCCGGTGGCGGATGGGGAACAGGCGAATGGGGTAACATCCGCAGCGTTAACTTCCTGCTCGATAACTACACGAAATCGACCGAACTGGACAAGGCGGAAGCTTTTGTCGGGGAAGCTAAATTCTTCCGCGCCTGGTACTATTTCGAACAGTTTCTGACCAAGTTCGGAGGCGTTCCGTGGATCGAAACGCAACTGGGGCTGGAATCGCCGGAGTTGTATACGCCTCGCGCCAAAAGACACGAAATAGCTGACCATATCCTGGCCGATTTGGACTATGCTATTGAAAAGATACCGTCATTCAGCGCGCAGGAAAGCGGGCGCGTCTCCAGAGAAGTGGCGCAGTTGTACAAGGCGCGTGTAGCGCTGTACGAAGGCACTTGGGAAAAGTATCATGCGGGGACGGTCTTTGCCGGCGAAGGCGATGTGCAGAAATATTTGCAGGTTGCCCGCGATGCGGCTTTGGCTGTGATTAATTCGGGCGTTTTCACGTTGGACAATGTCGGCGTATACGACGGCTATCATCTGCTTTTCAATCAGCACGACTATTCCGGCAGCAGGGAAATCATGCTGTGGCGGAAGTATGACCTTGCGTTAGGCATTAAGCACGGTGACAGCCGGAATATCGGCTGGAACGGCGACGGTATCGGCCTTACAAGAAGTCTGGTGGATGCCTACCTTTGCCTTGATACGGACGGCAAAGCCCGTCCCGCCAGCGTGGCGTCTAACTATCAGGGCGACGACAATCTGTTGAATGTGATCGCCAACCGTGACCCGCGTCTGACGCAGACCATGTATGCGCCCGGAAGACCCAGAACCATTAACGGAAAGGATACGACGCTGATATTTACCAAACCGTCGATAAACCGTAGTGATTCGGAAAAATGCCCTACTGGATACGAGTTCTGCAAAAGTCTGGATACCGACCATGACCAGCAGTTTCTTGTAAATTCGGGTGAGAAAGGTACCCCAATTTTCCGTTATGCCGAAGCGTTGCTGATTTATGCCGAAGCAAAGGCCGAACTTGGCGAGTTGACACAGCAGGATCTGGACAGAAGCGTCAACCTGTTGCGTGACCGCGTGGGCATGCCGCATCTTTCGCTCGACCCGGGCTATACCGACCCGAAGGGCGAGTTTACGGCGGCGCGCGGCTACGAAGGCGTTCCGGTATCCAACATCCTGCAGGAAATCCGTCGCGAGCGTCGCGTGGAACTGGCATGTGAAGGCTTCCGCCACAACGACCTTAAACGCTGGCGCGCGCATCACCTCTGGAATCACGACAAAATTCAGGGATGCAAAACGGCGCAGTTTGAGGATTTGACATGGTTAGTCGATTTCTTCAAGACTTTTCCCGTGCCGGCAGGCATCAACGGCGGATATGACGAGTTTATGAATGTGACGGTAACCCAGTGGATACCCGAATGTGTGGAAGGAAACAATTACTGGACGGACGACGAAGGCTATTTCGCCCCCTACAAGAACTGGATCCCCGACGGGCATTTCAAATTCGACCCGAACAAGGCGTATCTGCTGCCGATTCCAACCGACCAGTTGGTAGTAAACGACCAACTGGTTCAGAATCCGGGATGGCAATAAACAGGAAACTGGCAGTTAGCAGACAGCGCCGCTGTCTGCTAATTGCTAACTGCTGAAATAATAATTGTTTAAACATAATACAATGGCAAAAATTTTTAAAGTATTCATAGAACTCTACGAATTGCTGTTTACAGCACGTAAGGACGACCGTTCGGGTCGTGTAGTATCTACCGGGTCGCTGAAAATCGACGACCTGATAGCGATCGCTGTTACGCGGCGTTCGGATATTAGCGCTCCTGTAATGAGGGCGGTGTATGAAATCCTGAAAGAGGTAGCGCTGGAAGAAGTCTGCGGCGCAAAATTAGTGGAGTTCGGACTGACGCACAACCGGCTTGGCGTCAACGGCGTGTTTATCGGCGACCATCCCGTATGGGACGGCAGCGAACATAGCCTCCAACTCCTTGCAACCGCTACGGCCGAAGTGCGCGAGGCCATAAAAAACATTGCGGCCGAAGTGCGCGGCATGGCGCAGTCGGGTCTGTTTATCAACTTGCTGACCGACGTGACTTCCGGCGAAGTCAATGCGCGCATCACGCCGGGCGGAGGCGTCAACCTGGCGGGCGTCAGAATCAAAATTGCCGGCGACGCTCCGGGCGTAGGGCTTTACCTGACGGAAATAAATACCGGTGCAGTAACGGATATTCCGATGACTTCGATACCGGTCAACGACCCGTC
>JAIRLL010000175.1 GCA_031259505.1 Tannerella sp. | reverse complement strand
ATTACCGGGAGTTTGTCAACTTGTGGCAAATCACGCATCCGGCCTTCGATCCGGAAGGCATCGACGTGGCCAAAGCCGGAGAACGCATCCGGAAAAAGATTGCGAAGACGCCTCCCGTTTACAGGCTGTGGATCTACTGGCAACGCTTTGCGGCGATTGCGCTCGTCCCGCTCCTGTCGCTGGCAGCCTGTTTTCTGTTTGCCGACCGCGAACCGGACGTTTACGACGGAACGGAATATCAGGAATTGAAATCCCCCTGCGGCACGTTTTCGCAGATTGACTTGCCGGACGGCACAAAAGTATGGCTCAACGGTGGGAGCCGGCTGCGATATCCCATGAAGTTCCGTCCGGGCGGGCGTCAGGTTTTTCTGGAAGGAGAAGGATACTTTGAAGTCCGTTCGGACAGAGAAAACCCGTTTGTCGTGCAGACGGAGCACATGACGCTGACCGCCGTCGGCACCTCGTTCAACGTGGAAGCGTTTGCGGCCGATTCCCTGACGGCAGTGACGATGTCCGGAGGCGTGGCAGACGCCGCTTTCGGAAAAGCCGCTCCCGTCACGCTCAACGACGGCGACCGGCTGGTATACAACAGCCGCACGTCGAAAGGCACCCTCGCCAAAACAGAACCGTACAAATGGCATGCATGGAAAGACGGACAGATGATTTTCCGTAACGATCCGCTGGGTTACGTATTCAAGCGGCTGGAACAGACTTTTAATGTAAACATTGTCGTCAGGGATCAGGCGCTTGCCGAAGAACTCTACCGCGCTTCGTTCGAAGACGAGTCGCTTGCCGAAATTTTGCGGCTGCTAGAAATGTCCGCCCCTATCCGCTTCGTCCGGATCAAAAGAACCCTGACGGCCGACAATCGCTATGAAAAACAGCGCATCGAAGTCTACCGACGGAAGCCGGCCGGCAGAAACTTAATGACACGATGAATCATGCCTCCTGCATGTCGATTTACCGGTGGCCGGAGATACTGCTGAAGCCCCGGCTCCTTTACGTAAAACTGACGATTACGCAGGAGGCTGTATTTGTTATACTGCACGCGGCATAAACAAGCGTATTCGCATATATTTTTGAATAAATGAGTAACTGAAATTCACAAATTTACACCGCGCGCAGTATAACGGTGATGTGTTTCCCTTACTTAATGGAAATGTATGACTTCCGTAACAGGCCGGTAATACCGGAGCTTTACTTTTGCGCCGTTAAACAATTATTTTTTCAGTAAAGATGATAAGGAAACAAGATGTTTTTCCCCTGAACAGTAGTGCGTTGTTTTTGCTCGCACTGACAACCGAAGACTGCCCCGAAAAAAAAAGCAGTCATTTGGATGTGGGAAAACCTGTCTGAAACGTCTTTTAGACATGAGAAGTAAAGACGAGTATTAATAATTAAAACGGAATGCCTGTGGAATATGCAAAGCTGTAAAATCACCAGTTCCAATCCCTGTACGCTGGAGCAGAAGTAAAGTTTTGACTTTTTTGAATCAATACTTTATTGCCCCGCGCATACGGACAACTGCAACATAAAACGGAAAGGAAAGGTCTCGCACACCCCTCCTTTCCGAACGTTCAACTGAATTAATTACAAAAGATTATTACCATCAATTAAACTAAACATGACAAAAGTATGAATTTAATTTCAAGAAACAAAATCATGAGGCAATATTTTGCCGTTAAAACATTACGTATTATGCGACTGTATGTACTATTGTTAATTGTGAGCGTCGCGCAGGCCTTTGGGTCCAATATCTATTCCCAGTCCGCCATGCTCACCTTCAGGATGAATAACGCATCCATCGAAGACGTATTGAATGCCATCGAAGAACAAAGCGAATTTCGCTTTCTCTATAACAAAAAGATGGTAGATGTGGAACGCAGGGTCGATATTGCTGCCGACAACGGCAATATCACCGATGTACTGGACAATCTGTTTCGCGACGCCGAAATCTCCTACGCCATCAGCGACCGGCAGATAGTGCTGAACAGGAAGGGCGCATTTATGATGCTTCTCCGGCAGGCCGGCAGACGTGTCGCGGGCACGGTGGTCGACCGGACGGGCGAACCGATTATCGGCGCCAATGTAATAGAGAAAGGCTCGGCGGCGAACGGCGCCGTGACTGATGTGGACGGGCAATTCTCGCTGACGGTGGCAGACGACGCCGTGCTGCAGGTATCCTTTATCGGATATATCACGCAGGAAGTCGCCGCGTCATCCGCAGAAGGCGGCCGTTCGCTGTTAATAACGCTGCTGGAAGACGAACGGTTACTGGAAGAAGTCGTCGTCGTGGGCTACGGAATGCAGAAGAAGGTGAACCTGACCGGCTCGATTTCCACCATGAAGACGGAGGAGATTCAAGCCGTCCCGGCCTCCAACCTGTCCAACGCGCTGGCCGGACGACTGGCAGGCGTGACCGTCACGCAATCAGAGGGCGGACGGCCGGGTAACGCTTCGGACATTAAAATCCGGGTCGGCGGGACATGGAACAATACCGACCCGCTCTACGTCATCGACGGCGTCACGCGCAACAAGTTTGCCTTCGACGGACTGGACGCCTCCGACATCGAAAACATTTCGATCCTCAAAGACGGCGCCTCGGCAGCCATCTACGGCTCGCGTTCCGCAAATGGCGTCGTCCTGGTTACCACCAGGCGCGGCAAGGAGGGCAAGCCCACGATCAACTATACGGGCAGCGTGGGCGTATCGTCGCCCACGCAGTACGTTAAAACGCAGGACGCCTATCATCAGGCGCTCTTCATCAACGACCGCTACCTGTACACGGCAAAGCGACCGGCCGACGACCCGCTCATCATCAATGCCGACGAGCTTGAATATTTCAGGAACAACAGTCACGACTGGATGGAAGAGACATGGCAAAATCCTGTCGTTTCGCATCATGCCGTGAACGTAAGCGGCGGAACCGACAGGGTGCGCTATTTCCTCGGCGGAGCGTACTACTACGAAACCGGCGGGTTTAATAACATGACCTTCGACAGGTATTCCTTCCGTGCCAACCTCGAAGCGAATATCACGCGCGACCTCATCGTGGGACTCGACCTGAATACCGACGTCCGCGACGACCTCAAGCCCTACTGGAGGAACGACCAGGGGCACGATTCTCTGGACGACTATTTCAATATGCTCCTCTTCTACGGAACCGGCATGAGGCCTTCCTTCATCGACGGGCTGCCCGTGGCAAACGACATGTCGAACAACTTCGCACTGCTCTCTTCAAAGGAATACGGATACACCCGCCGGAGGTATGCCAACACCGAAGCGACCGTCAGCCTGAAGTACGATGTGCCCGCCATGCCCGGATTAAGCGTAAAACTGCTGTACAACAACTATCTCTCCCACAAGTTCACCAAGGAATTCGTACATCCCGTCACGTGGTACGATTTCGAGCCGACGCGTCCGGGCGGCTACGTGCTCACCGGTACGGTAAGAGGTGTAAAAACGCGCGACGACGGGAATTTCGTCAATGAACGCTACGACGGCGGGCGCAGTTATCAGTTCAACGGATACATTAACTACGACCGCACCTTCGGCAAACACGACGTCAGCGCGGTATTCATCTACGAGGCGTCGGAGGGATTCGACGACTGGTTCCGCGGCGAGGTGCGGAATTACGCTTCCAACCTGGTCGACCAGCTCGACGCGGGCAGCAAGGAGCCGAACGACCGCACCGTCGAAGGCACCGGCTCGGAAAACGGACGCGAGTCCTACGCCGGACGTATTCACTACGCTTACGACAGCCGGTACATGCTCGAAGTGTCCGCCCGATACGACGGCTCGGTGATGTTCGCGCCCGAAAAGCGCTGGGGATTCTTCCCTTCCGCCTCTGCGGCATGGCGCGTTTCCGAAGAGACATTCTTCAAGGACAATATCCGCTTTATCAGTTCTCTGAAGCTGAGAGGCTCGGTGGGGTTGCTGGGAAACGATTTTATCGACACCAACGACGACGGCATCGAAGACCGCTGGCAGTGGAAGTATCTCTACAGCCTCACGAGCGGCGCACAGTATGGCACAGGCGCCATCGGTGTTGAGCCGAAGGTGATTCCGAATCAGGATGTCACATGGGAAAAGTCGCTGGCCTGGAACGGGGGCGCCGACCTGGGATTCCTGAAAAACAAACTGACGTTCGGGTTCGATTTCTTCAAAAAGCATACGTATGATATTCTGGGGACGCGCATCAAGTCGCTCCCGACGACTTCCGGCCTCAACCTGGCGGCCGAGAACTACGGCGTCATGGATTCGCACGGCTTTGAAATCGAAGCTGCATACACCGAATCGCTGACGAATGACCTGGACGTGCGCATCGGGGGAAACCTCGGCTACGCCGTCAACAAGCTCGTCATGAAGGATGAGGCGGAAAACCTGCCGGCCTATCGCTCGGAACTGGGCTTCAATACCGACCGGAAAAGGGGCTACATCTACGACGACATCATCCGCACGCAGGCCGACCTGGACGCGCTGCCGGAAGGGTACACCATCGAAGGACGGGCGCCCGAACTGGGCATGATTAACTATAAGGACATCCGGGGAGTGACCGGCGACGCGCCCGACGACAAAATCACAGAAGAAGACAAGGACTGGATCATCAACCATACGACGCCTCCCGTGATTTACGGTTTCAAACTGGGCGCCGGCTGGAAGGGTATCGATCTGGATCTGTTCTTCCAGGGCGTGTCCGGCAACGAACTCTTCGTAGGATATCGCGACCAGAACGCGCGCGTGGCAAAAACGAATCCGGACTTCTGGTCCGACCACTGGACGCCGGAGAATATCGACGCCAAATATCCACGCCCCGAGAACGGCAATTCACAGGGTTATCCCGAATCGACCTTCTGGCTCCGGGACGGGTCGTTCCTGCGGCTCCGCAACATCACGCTGTCGTACACCTTCCCCAAACACCTGCTTTCGTCGCTGAAAGTATCGCAGTTGAAAGTGTTTTTCACGGGCAACAACCTTTTCCTGCTCGAAGATCATGTAAAGGATTTCGACCCCGAATTCGGTAATGAGGACGCGAATATAAAGCGTTATCCGATTATGAAAAGCACTTCCTTTGGTCTCAATCTTAGTTTTTAACAGCAAAAAAATAAACCGTCATGAATAAAAACAAATTCTTGTATTATCTGATAATATGCCTTGTTTCCTGCATGAGTTGTACGAATGTAATGGACAAGGACGAACTCGCGTCCATTACCGACGAACAGGTCTGGAACGACGCCAAATATGCCACGGCCTATCTCGACAAAATGCACCGCGAGTATGTGCCCGGCTGGGTAGGCTCGACCATTTCCGACGAAGCCTGCGGAGAGATGGGAGATTACAACGCCGTCCTTTTCGGCCGGATGACCCAAACCACCGAACCAAGCTGGAAAGACACGTATAACAGTATTCGCAACGTCAACCTTTTCCTGGAAAAAATGGATGAATCCACGCTGGACGACGCGACGTGCGATGTGCTGAAAGCGCAGGCGCTGGTGATCCGGGCATGGATATACTTCGACCTGGTGCGCAAATACGGAGGCGTCCCGATGATTCTGAAGACGCAGACCCTTTCCGACGACCTATACGCCGAACGGACGAAAACCTCGGAATGCATTGCCCTGATCCAAAAAGACCTGGACGACGCCATCGCCATACCCGGCTTCCCCTTCCAGTGGTCGGGCGACGACCTGGGACGCCTCTCCAAAGCCTCCGCCCTGGCGCTGAAAGGCCGGCTGCTACTCTACTGGGCAAGCCCGCAGTTCAACCCCGCCGGCCTGCAGGAGCGCTGGCAGGCGGCTTACGATGCCAACCGCGAAGCGCGTGACCTGCTGGCGCAAAACGGCTACGGCCTCTACGAGAAGTATGCGGACATCTTCCTCGACGAAATGAACCGGGAGGTCATCTTTGTGAAACGCTTCGAATACCCGCATTTCGGCCACGCCTGGGAAGCGGGTGCCCGTCCGGGCGATGTGGGCATATCGCTCATGGCGCCCAAGTGGAACAGGCCTACGTGGGATCTGGCCGTTTCGTACCCGACGATTTCAGGCCGTGCGGCCGACGCCTCCAATCCGGAGTACGACGACGTGCTGTTCTGGAAAAACCGCGACCCGCGTTTCACGGCTTCCATCGTGTGGAACAGCAGCATGTTCGAACTGTCTTACATGGCAAACGGGCGGCGGTGGACCGACTATCCCGTCAACGACACGCCGACGTACATGTACTGCCGGAAAGCCATCCACCTGGAATACACGCAGACCGACGTGCGGGCAGGTAACAACAGCGGCGACTGGATCGAGATTCGCTATGCCGAGGTGCTGCTCAACTTTGCCGAGTGTGCGGCGGCGCTGAACCGCACGGACGAAGCGCTCGACGTGCTGAAGCAGATTCGCAGCCGCGCCGGCATCCATGCGGGCAGCGACGGGCTGTACGGACTGGACGCCGGTCTGTCGAAAGAGGCCATGACGAAAGCCATCCTGCTGGAGCGCAAGATTGAGTTTGCGATGGAAGACAAGCGCTTCTGGGATTTGCGGCGTTACCGCCTTTTTGCTTCGGAACTGAACGGGAAAGTCCGTCACGGACGCAGGCCGGTGATACGGGAAGGCTACGACATTGACGCGGTGAAAGCCGACCCCTCTATCGACTGGGATACGGAATACGGCGTCTACTTCGAGGACGAGGTGTTCGAGGTCGATCAATACCCCATCGACTTCAGGGAAGAGTACTATTTCTACCCCATTCACACCGACGACATATACAGCAATTCCAAAATACAGCAGACCAAAGGCTGGGAAGGCGGCACGTTCGACCCGCTGCAATAACGCTCTTTACTGTTCGCGGCATAAACAGGCGTATTCGGAATGACTGAATGATTGAGAAAGTCGTAAGTCATAAGTCGTAAGTCAATACCACTTACGACTTATGACTTACCCCACATTGCAGTTCTCAGCGAGATAACAGTTAAATAATAATAAAAAAGCGGGTATCAAAAGGCGAAAAATTCACATACATTTATGTTCATGAGCTGTTTGGCGGGAAAAATGGCTGAAAAAGCGCCGTTTTCGGCGGTAATTTCGTTTGTAGTG
>JAIRLL010000107.1 GCA_031259505.1 Tannerella sp. | reverse complement strand
CTTCTCCGAAAGTTTTCGACAATATTTCCGTCCGCGTCGTAGACTTGTTCTCGCCTATCGGCAAAGGACAGCGCGGCCTTATCGTGGCACAACCCAAAACGGGCAAGACAATGCTGCTTAAAGACATCGCCAACGCCATTGCCATCAATCATCCGGAAGTATACATGATTGTGCTGCTGATAGACGAACGGCCGGAAGAAGTCACCGACATGGCGCGAAGCGTGGATGCCGAAGTGATTGCCTCGACGTTCGACGAGCCGGCCGAGCGCCACGTCAAAATAGCCGACATCGTCCTGAACAAAGCCAAGCGAATGGTCGAATGCGGGCATGATGTGGTCATCCTTCTGGATTCGATTACGCGACTTGCCCGGGCGTATAACACCGTACAGCCGGCTTCGGGAAAAGTCCTTTCGGGAGGCGTCGATGCCAATGCGCTGCAAAGACCCAAACGATTCTTCGGAGCAGCCCGTAACATTGAAAACGGCGGCAGCCTGACCATTCTTGCAACGGCGTTGACCGAAACGGGTTCGAAAATGGACGATGTGATTTTCGAGGAATTCAAGGGGACAGGCAATATGGAACTGCAACTGGATCGCAAACTGTCCAACAAACGGATTTATCCGGCCGTAGACATCGTAGCGTCCAGCACGCGCCGCGACGACTTGTTGCAAAACGAGACAATCGTAAACCGCATGTGGATACTGCGCCGATATCTGTCTGACATGAATTCACTCGAAGCCATGGAGTTTGTGAAAAAGCAGATGATTAATACGAGCGACAATCTTGAGTTTCTGGCCTCCATGAACGGATAAAGTTTGAAAATTGAATAAGCCAATATTAACATCTACTTTTGTACTTTGAAAGCATTATATTATGAATGATATAAAATACAATACAGAGAACGAACGGCTGGTATTGCCTGATTACGGGCGTAATATCCAGAACATGGTCAATTATTGCAAGACCGTTGAAGACCGCGGCGAACGAAATCGCTGCGCGAATACGATCATAAACATCATGGGCAATATGTTTCCGCATTTGCGCGATGTCAATGATTTCAAGCATATTTTGTGGGATCATCTGGCTATTATGTCCAATTTTGAACTGGATGTGGATTATCCTTACGAGACGGTAAAGAAAGAAAATCTGTATATGCGTCCGCCCCGTCTGGCATACAGCAATTCCAATATATCGTATCGCCACTACGGGAAAATGCTGGAACAGATGATACTGAAAGCCAACAAACTGGAAGAAGGCAATGAAAAGGATATGCTTGTCGGCCTGCTGGCAAACCACATGAAGAAGTCGTTCATGATGTGGAACAAGGATACGGTCGACGACCGTAAAATCCTGAAAGACCTGTATGAACTGTCGGACGGGAAAATCGTCCTGAACGAAGATTCCTGCAAGCTGGTAGAAAAGAAAGATATTCAATCTCACAACAGTTCAAATAATTTCAAGAAACAATTTGTACGCAAAAGCAGCCGATGAGTTCGTTTGTCATAGAAGGAGGATATCGACTGCATGGGGAGATCACTCCCCAGGGAGCAAAAAATGAGGCGCTTGAAGTAATCTGTGCCGTTTTGCTTACGGACAGGCGGGTGGTGATCCGCAATGTCCCCGATATTCTGGACATTCGAAATCTGATACAGTTGCTTCGCGACATGCACATAAAAGTCGACCGCATTTCGGCCGACACATACGCCTTTCAGGCAGATACGGTCGATACGGCATATATCGAATCGGACGAATTCATACAGCGCATGGCTGCGCTTCGCGGCTCGGTGATGCTGGTAGGCCCCATGCTGGCGCGTTTCGGCAAAGCCGTCCTGCCTCATGTGGGCGGCGATAAAATAGGACGGCGGCGGCTGGACACCCATATCTCCGGATTTCGGAAACTGGGCGCCGAGTTTCTCTACGATACACAGCGGCAACTGTACGATGTCAAGGCGGCAACGCTCAGGGGCGCGCATATGCTGCTCGACGAAGCCTCGGTCACGGGGACGGCCAATATCCTGATGGCTGCCGTACTGGCAAAAGGCGTCACCACCATATACAATGCCGCCTGCGAACCGTATATCCAGCAACTGTCTGAAATGCTGAACCGTATGGGCGCACGCATCACGGGCACGGGCTCCAATCTGCTTACAGTCGAAGGAGTTGCCTCGCTCCGCGGAACGGAGCATGTCATTCTGCCCGATATGATTGAAGTGGGAAGTTTCATCGGGATGGCAGCCATGACCGGTTCGGATATCGTGATTAAAAATACAGGCTACGACAAACTGGGTATCATCCCCGACTCGTTTCGGCGAATCGGCATCCATATCGAACAGCAGGACGACGATATACATGTGCCCGCACATGATTCGTACGAAATTGAGACATTTATGGACGGTTCTATCATGACCGTCGCCGATGCTCCCTGGCCGGGACTGACGCCCGACTTGCTGAGCGTCTTTCTGGTCGTGGCAACACAGGCAAAAGGTAGCGTGCTGATTCATCAGAAAATGTTTGAAAGCCGCTTGTTTTTTGTAGACAAACTGATAGATATGGGAGCGCAGATTATCCTTTGCGACCCGCACCGCGCAACGGTAATCGGACTGGGTAATCGCCTGAAACTCCGTGCCGCAAGAATGGTCTCACCCGATATTCGCGCCGGCATTGCCCTGTTGATTGCCGCAATGAGCGCCAAAGGAACAAGCCGTATCGACAACATTGAGCAGATCGACCGCGGATATCAATGCATCGACAGCCGGCTTAACGCTTTGGGGGCGCATATCTCAAGAGAAACAGTATGATAAGGAAAGAAGATTTGTTTCAGATCGGGCGGTTTTTGAAACCCCACGGCGTCAGAGGCGAATTGACGCTGCTGTTCGACTGCGATATCCCGGCACAGGTTAAAAGCCCTTATTTAGTGTGTGAAATGGATGGCATTCCGGTTCCTTTTTTCACGGAAAGCTACCGGCCGAAAGGGAACGCATCCGTGTTGGTGAAGATAGAAAATGTGGACAACGAGACAGCCGCGCGCCGTTTTGCAGGTCTTGCGGTTTATTATCCGCTATCGGCATTGGCCGGCTGCGACGCGAAAAAAAAAGAAAATTGGTCGCAGTGGAAAGGCTATGTGATTGAATCGCATGATTCTGGTGAGATTGGCGTCATCACGGATGTAGATGAATCGACAATCAATACGTTGCTGCATGTGGACTGTCAGGGGAAAAAACTGCTGATTCCGGCTGTGGACAAGTGGATTTGTTCCGTCGACCGGACAGGACAAAGATTGACGATGTCACTGCCCGACGGATTAACGGACTTATAGTGCACAACAACGATTATGTCGAAAAAACAGTACAAAAAGAAAAAATCGTTCTGGAAACGCATCAGGTTTAATTATAAACTGTTGTTTTTGAACGAATCAACGCTCGAAGAAGTATGGTCGTTCCGTATTTCGCAATTGTCGGGTTGCATCACGGTATTGCTGTTTGCATTTTGCCTGATATTCGTTACGGCCGTAGTAATCATCAAAACGCCGATACGCAATTACCTGCCCGGCTATCTGGATAACGAAGTGCGAAGCGAAATCATCCGGAACGCCCTGCGCGCCGACTCGCTGGAGTCCGTATTGCAAACACATTCGCTGTATCTGAAAAACGTATCGGATATTTTGACCGGAAACGTGATTCCCGATTCCATTCCTGATTCGGATTCCGTCGATTTCATTGATGCCAATTATGATATCCAGCGTTCAGAAAAAGAAGAAGGGTTTGCAAGAGCATTCGAGGAAGAAGAAAAATACAGCCTGACAGGCCTGATATCCGATCCGGTAGCCACGGAAGGCCTGTTTTTCTATAAACCGGTAAACGGTGTTATATCATCACATTACAACAAGGACAGGAATCACATGGGTGTCGATTTGGTAGCCGCCCCGAAAGAAAACGTATTGGCCACGCTGGACGGCACGGTGATATATACCGGTTACGATGCCGAATACGGGAACGTAATCGGGTTGCAGCATAAAAACGGCTTTATTTCCATTTATAAACACAACGAAGTCCTGTTGAAGGATATGGGCGATCGTGTAATTGCAGGCGAAGCCATTGCCATAATCGGAAATACGGGCGAACTGTCTACCGGGCCACATCTGCATTTCGAGTTGTGGTACAAAGGTGAATCCATCAATCCGGAAGAATGCATTGCTTTCTGACACAGACATGTTTGTATGAGACAATTAGCAATACTGGGTTCGACAGGGTCAATCGGCACACAGGCGCTTGAAGTCGTCTGCGAGCATCCTGATTTGTTCGAAGTGTATGCGCTAACGGCAAACAACAATGTGGACTTGCTTGTCGAACAGGCACATCGCTATCTGCCCGAAGTAGTTGTGATTGCAAACGAAAAGAAATATCCCGAACTGAAAGAGGCGCTCGAAGAATTGCCCGTGAAAGTGTGGGCGGGGGCGGATGCCATTTCGCAGGTCGTGCAGATGGAGCCTGTGGACATGGTGCTTGTCGCCATGGTCGGATATTCGGGACTGCACCCGACCATCTCCGCCATCAGAGCAGGCAAGGCAATAGCCCTGGCAAACAAGGAGACGCTGGTCGTAGCCGGAGAACTGGTGACGTCGCTGGCAAAAACGTACGGCACGCCCATCCTGCCTGTCGATTCGGAACATTCCGCCATTTTCCAGTGCCTTGCAGGCGAATGGAATAATCCTGTGGAAAAAGTACTGCTGACGGCGTCGGGCGGGCCTTTCCGAACAAAAACGCGGGAAGAACTGGCCACTGTCACAAAAATACAGGCGCTCAAGCATCCAAACTGGACAATGGGGGACAAGATCTCTATCGACTCGGCGACAATGATAAACAAAGGCTTTGAGATGATTGAAGCAAAATGGCTGTTCAATCTTGCACCCGAACAGATTCAGATAGTGGTACATCCGCAGTCCGTCATTCATTCGATGGTGCAATTCGAAGACGGCGCGGTGATGGCTCAGATGGGCGTCCCCGACATGAAACTGCCGATTGCCTATGCGTTTTCGTATCCGCAACGGCTGAAAAACAGCACGGCGCGCCTGGATTTCCGCCATTATAATTCGCTGACGTTCGAAGAGCCTGACATACAGCGATTCCGCAATCTGGCTTTTGCCTTCGACGCCGTACGCAAAGGCGGCAACATGCCCTGTATACTGAATGCGGCCAACGAAATCGTCGTCGCGGCTTTCCTGCATGACAGGACAGGATTTCTACGTATGAGCGACATTATTGAAGAAACGATGCGCAAAGCCTCGTTTATCCCGAAACCCACATACGAAGATTATGTGCAGACCGACGCCGAAGCGCGAAAAATTGCCGACGAACTGACAATAAAATTACAATAGCTGCGTTTTATACACTAACAATATTATATATACATGGAAGTATTTTTGCTGAAAGCGTTACAACTCATCCTGAGTTTATCCATACTGGTCATTGTCCACGAATTCGGGCATTTTATTTTTGCCCGCATGTTTAAGGTCAGAGTGGAAAAATTTTATCTCTTTTTTGATCCCTGGTTCAAGTTGTTCAAATTCAAGCCGAGAAACAGCGAAACGGAATACGGCATCGGATGGTTACCTTTGGGAGGCTATTGCAAGATTTCGGGCATGATAGACGAAACGCTGGATAAGGAGCAGATGGCGCAGCCGCCTCAACCTCATGAGTTCCGTTCCAAACCGTCCGGACAGCGCCTGCTTATCATGATCGCCGGCGTATTGTTCAATTTCATTCTGGCGCTGTTCATTTATTCGATGATTCTTTTTGTATGGGGCGATACTTATCTGC
>JAIRLL010000095.1 GCA_031259505.1 Tannerella sp. | reverse complement strand
TTGATGATGCCGGTAATGATATTGGTCGACGGGCGTTGCGTGGCGATGATCATGTGTATGCCTACTGCCCTTGCCTTTTGGGCGATGCGCGCTATCGGCATCTCGATGTCCTTTCCCGCCGTCATAATAAGGTCGCCAAACTCGTCGATAATCACCACGATGTAGGGCATGAATTTGTGCCCCTTTTCGGGATTCAACTGGCGATTGATGAATTTTTCGTTGTAGTCTTTTATGTTGCGTTCGTGCGCTTTGGTCAGCAGTCCGTAGCGTTCGTCCATTTCGCGGCACAGGGAGTTGAGCGTATGTATCACTTTCGTGAAATCAGTGATGATGGCCTCGTCATCATCCGGCAATTTGGCGAGATAGTGCCGTTCGATGTGTTCGTAGATCTTGAATTCCACCATCTTGGGGTCTATCAGTACGAATTTGAGTTCGGCGGGATGCTTCTTGTAGAGCAGCGAAGTGATGATGGCATTCAGTCCGACCGACTTGCCCTGTCCCGTGGCGCCGGCCATCAGCAGGTGTGGCGTCCGGCAGAGATCGAATATGAAGATTTCGTTCGTAATCGTCCGTCCGAGGGCGACGGGCAGGTCGTATTTGCTTTCGATAAACTTGCGCGAGGCAATCACGGACGACATGGAAACAATCTGTGCGTCCTTGTTGGGGACTTCGATACCGATCGTTCCCTTTCCGGGCATGGGCGCAATGATGCGGATTCCCAGCGCGGCAAGACTTAGCGCGATATCGTCTTCGAGATTACGGATTTTGGCGATGCGGACGCCCTGGGCGGGGACGACTTCGTAGAGCGTGAGCGTAGGGCCTACGGTAGCTTTGATTGAGGCAATGCTGATGCCGAAGTTTGCCAGTGTCTGCTCGATGCGATGCTTGTTGTCGTTCTGCTCGTCCATGTTCACCTGATTTTCCGAAGTGTCGTATTTTTTGAGCAGGTCGAGCGGAGGAAAACGGTAATTCGATATGTCGAGACGCGGATCATACGTACCCAGTTTCGAGAGGTCGTAGTCGCGGCCTTCAGGATCGTCTCCGTCTGCAGGTACGTCGATTACAAAATATTCGTTGCCGCTATTGTTCGAAGTGCGGTAAATATCGCCTTTGTCGTCGTTATCATCCACATATTCCTCCTCTTCTTCTTCTTCTTCTTCTTCGCTGTCGCCGTCTTCATTGTCATCTCTGTCTGTTCCCGTACTGCCGTCGGGCGTATTTTCGGCGACAGTACGGGGTCGCTTTTTCTCTGCTGTCGCCGACAGCTTGATTTTAAGTACCCACGCAAACGCAAAAAGTTTTTGCAGGAAGGGCATGACTTTTTTGCTCAGCGACATGGCAATTATCAGGAAAGTAACAAACAGCAGGAGGGAAGCGCCCGGTTTTCCGATGCTTTTTATCAGCGCGTCGGAGAGGAAACATCCGTGCCGTCCGCCGAGGAAAAGAAACGAATTACCGATATGTTCTGTGAAAGCAAAAGACAGGAACAGCGAACACCACAGCATGATGAAACTGCACAGCAGAAAACGTTTGAGGGTAGACTGCCTGTGCAGTCCCATCATTTTGGAACCCATCGAGCCGACAAAGAAAAGCATGATGAAGGTGGGGAGGCCGAATCCGCGATTTATAAGCAAATCGGACAGGAATGCGCCCCAGACGCCCCCCCAGTTGGCCACCTGTCCGCGGTTGGCAAACAAGTCTTTGAGGGGTATATACTCAATGGCGCTCTGGTCTGCTCCTCCCGTATAAAAAAAGGAAATCATCGCGATGCCTGTGTATATCACGAAGAAGTTCAGAGTCAGTCCGCACAAAAAACGCATGCGGTCGCTCGCAAAAAACGAACTGATCGCTTCTAAAAAACTGTCGACATCATTTTCGTCCTTACGTTTTTTCTTTATTTTCTTTTTCGCCATGTTCTGTTGTATAATCCCATGTTTGTTGTTTGCGGGGATTTTTCCGGCTGCAAAGTTAGCAATATATCTGTAAAAAACATGAAACTGGCGATATGTTTTTTTGCAATGCGCCGTGTGGCATGGATTTATGCCGTGTACACAGAGATGGTGATGCGCTTTAATTTTTCTGTCCGGACGGAACCGCAAACGTGAAGTATCAAAAGCCCGATAAATCACGGTGATTTTATCTGACGGTTTTGCACAGCCGTCACCGTCCGGAATCACCCGAAAAGATGAATTTCCGGGCGCTCCGGGCGATCAGGCATTTGACTTTCCGTGCCTGAAAAGTTCAATCCGTCAGCAGTTCATCGATTTTTGCACACATCAATGCAAACTCGTCCGTGTCATACAGGCGCGTCAGCATGACAATCCGGCCTTCGGGGTCGACAATTATGTTTCGCGTGATGCCGGCTTTGCGATCGGCGAAGAGCGCGAAAATATCCGCGCCGGGGTCAAGCCCCATCGGATAGGTTACGCCTGTCTGCTTCACAAATTCTTCGACGGTTTCCTGCGGCTCGTCGCGATCAACGCCATACAGGGCGAATTCAGGATTGTTTTTGTGCTTCTGCCATATATCGCTTTCGATAAAAGGCATTTCCCTGCGGCATACGACGCACCAGCTTGCCGTGAACTGCAACATCACCACCCTGCCGCGCAGGTCGGACAGTCTGACCGTTTCGCCGGCAATCGTCGTCATTGTGAAATCGGGCGCCATGTCGCCGACTTTGACAATGTAGCCTCTGTCGTCGGCCTGATGTTCGGCGTCGGCAGCAATCTGTCCGGTGGATTCTTCCGCGCTCTCCTGCGCGTCCCGGCTCTGCCCCCTGTTGCCCGTGCACGCGAACATGCCGCAGGCAATCACTGAAAATAAGAATAATGTAATACGTTTCATTTCTTTCTGATTAATAATAAAATCTCTGATTCAATCCAATTATTTCGGAAACAAAGATATGAAGTATTTCCTCAAAAAACGTTCATGTTTTTTCGCGATGAGCAATTTTTTTTTCGCTTTAAGCCTGAAAACTTGATGCATGACGGAGCGCCGGGTTTACGGTTTGTCCCGTCATTCTTGCGATATTATTCCGGATTGCTTCCTGCTTTGTACCTCGCAGTCGCAATAACGACGTATGCCATTGTCGACAGCAACGGTATCCCCGTCATTGCGAGAAGCGTAGCGACGCGGCAATCCAGTACCGGACGCGAACCTGGATTGCTTCGTGCCTCGCAGTCGCAATGACGGAGATACCGCTATTGACGGCAATGGCCTCCACCGTCACGTCTAACCATAAAACATGCGGAAACGGTACTGGAACGATGGAAGTAAATTTCCCCCTCCCATCCGTCCTGCGCGAGGCTCTGCACAGCGTTAAAATCGGCCGCACACTGCAGCAGCCTCCCCCATCCGGTGTATTTTCCGGTCGTAGCGCTGCGACAGCCTTTCACACGGCGTGAGAAACCTTCCTGCACATTGCAGCAGCCTTCCGCACTCTGTGTGAAACCCTTCCGCAACACTGCGGCGCCCCTCCCCACACAGTTGGAGACCCTCCTGCAAGTTGCAGCAAAGCGCCTCACAAACAGGGTCGCCTTCCTGCAGCGGCGCGACTGAAGAATGAACAAAATTTCTACGCCGCAGACGCGGCTCGGGGTATTGCAAACTGTAGACGCAGTTCGGAGTATATGTCGCCTCATCCCGTCCCGTCATGACGACGGATGTCATTGCCGACAGCAACGGTATTCCCGTCATTGCGAAAAGCGTAGCAATCCAGAGGTGCACGACGCCCCTGCCCCCGTCGGTTAAAACCGACGGCAATGGGAAGAATTGGGCTAAAGCCCTGCGAGACGCGGTGAGGGTGATGTGATTCTGCCGGAAGTCCGAAGGACTTGAATATAACTAACCCCTTGCAAGCCGAAGGCGCAACTCGGGGCATATGTCGCCTCCTCATCGGAACTGCGAAGCAGTTCAACCCCTAATGGGGGTTGGCAGAGGGGGAGGGACGCGCTGTCCACAAACTGCGGAAGCTTTTCCGGTTATCTTTCAGTCCGGCGTCGAGCGAAGAATCTCCTGCAGTTCTTCCACGCCGAGGCCGGTAACTGTTTGCATTTGCTCTATGGAAAAACCGCTGCGCCTGCAGTTGCGAACTATATT
>JAIRLL010000229.1 GCA_031259505.1 Tannerella sp. | reverse complement strand
GTTCCACGCCGAATTACCAAACGTATACAGATTGACAGGGTAAGGGTATATGTGAATCTGGAAAACTTTTTCACCTTCACCTCTTACCCGGGCATGGATCCCGAGACAACCAGTTCGTCCAACAGCGCCGACGTGAACTATCCATTGATGAAAACGATTTCATGCGGTTTAAACGTAAATTTTTAACTCAAAAACAAATCAAAATGAAGACGATTATTAAATTTAACTTTATTTGTCTGTGCCTGACGGCATTATTTTCGACAAGCTGTGATGACGGCTTTTTGGACCGGACACCTTATACCTCGCTTGCCAGCAGCACCATCTGGACCTCGGACAACAATGCGCTGATGGCCATTAACGGCATCTACAGCAATGCACGGCGGGAATGGGCGATGCACGGGTATGCCTATCATTTCACCTGCTGGGGACCGGACGGTTACAATTACTTCCGCGGTGCGGCCATTGAGATGAACACCGCCACCACGCGTAGCGGAGAGTTCCTGAATACGTATACGAATTTTTACCGGGTAATCCGTTTGACCAATGACGCCATCGTCAATCTGGAAAACAATTCGGCTATCACGCCTGAACTATCCAAACGAATGCTCGGCGAGGCCAAATTCTTCCGGGGCCTGTCGTATTTTATCCTCTGGCACCTGTTTGGAGGTGTAATCATTCTGGATAAACCGGTATTACCTTCCGAGACTTATCTGCCGAGAAACACGGCCGAAGAAGTAAAAGCCTTTGTCATCAAAGATTTCACGGACGCCATCGAATCGTTGCCTGTTTCGTATTCGTCCGGCGATTACGGGCGAATCACGAAAGGTGCAGCCACGGCTATGCTGGGCAAGACCTACCTGTATGACAACCAGTGGGACAAGGCAGCCGAGCAGTTCGGCAAACTCCTGGTCGCACCATACGACTACGACCTGCATCCGGAATACTGGCAGTTGTTCGATTACAAATGGGAAAACAACGAGGAAGTCGTTTATTCTATCCAGATGATCGACCAGGCCGATTTGGGAAGCATGTATGAAGAATGGTACGGAGGACGCGCCACATATCAGTATGCCCAGTCCTACTGTCTGGCGTCCCATCTGCCGTTTGAAACGTCCGTCAACACTGACGGGACGCCGGTGGACTTAAGTACCCGTCCCAAACGAAGCGACTATGAGACAGAGTTTGATTACGGTGTGGATCTGATGGCCTGGTATGAAACGTGCTTGCCAAATGTAGACAAGCGGCTGCAGGGAAACCTTATCATGCCGACGGATACCTTTATCGGATTGAACAGCACCGTTTACAAAGTATACTGGCCCTATCTCGACTATGCCAATGCGACGCCTCCGGCTTACCGGATCGAGTGGTCGGGATATGCGTGTTACAACTGGCGCAAGTTCGTCAATATTGCGAATGAGAATAAAGTCCGCTGGAACTCGCCTAACGATATTCCCGTGATTCGTTTTGCTGATGTACTCCTGATGTATGCCGAGGCGGTGAACGAACAAAGCGGACCGACCGCCGCTGTGTACGACGCAGTGAACCGCGTCAGGGAGAGAGCCGGCATTGCCGCGTTAGCGGACGGGCTTTCGAAAGACGAAATGCGGCGGTATATCCGGCTGGAGCGGTATCACGAATTTCCGGGCGAAGGACATCTGTTTTTCGACGTCAGGCGATGGCGAACGGCGCATACCGATGATCCTATCTTCGGATTGAATCACGATGTGCTCGATTTCAGGGGTGAAAAACTCTTCACCAGGAAATTCACCGAACGGTATTACCTCTGGCCCATACCGGAGCAGGAAAGAGAATTGAACAGTCAGTTAGATCAAAATCCAGGCTGGGAGCAGTAACATAAACAGGGGATCCTGCCACCGGCCGTGTGGCAGGATCCCTTAAAAAGTAAACCGTAAATTTATGAATCGGAATAAATGATACGCTTGTCTTCCGTGAAAAGTTTTTTTTATTGCCGGATTTCAGTTTTTTTTTATCGAAAAATCTTAACTTTGTTTATGGAAATAAAGAAAATCAGATCCTATATAATAAACATGGACAATGACAGAAAATAGAACAGTAAAAAACGCATTTCCAGTGCGAGGCCGCTGTCCGAAGTCTGTGCCGGATTTCGGTTATGTCATAAGAATGTCGGTCGGCTGTATCCATTACAAAAGTAATGGCAGGAGATTGCCTGCAATCTTGGATAAAATGTCAGGTAATAGCAACGGATTACAATCATTCGGCACCATTACGAAAGATATGATACGGGAGGGTCTGCCGTTTCTGACAACATGTCAGATAATGCCTCTAAACGGTGCGCCTTCCGCAATTGGAACGGACAATAACCGCCATACACATATTGAATATCGTCTCATTTTTTTAATTATAAAACATTTTTATCATGAAAGTCAAATCTTTTTATTTGCCCCAGCTGCATAACGGAGAACATGCGGCTTTTCACGAAGAATCACTCGAACAGTTGCACCGCGCTGATCCCGCACAACTGAATGTAACGGAAGAGGTGGCAACCTATGGGAATGCCGTCAATGAACAAAAGCTCACTATGGACGTCTTCGCCGCAAGCGAACTGTCGCCCGAATCTGCCAGACGCGACCGGCGGCGCGACCTTGCCTGTTCCGCCTTCAAGGCATACCTGAAAGTCTATGCCAATGACGAAGACAGCGTCCTGAGTGAAGCGGCCGAACGACTGCTGTTTGTGGTCAGGAAATCGGCCCTCGACGTAGGCAATCCGATTCATCTCGGCCTGGTGAAAGAAACAGTCACCATCAATAGCCTGCTGCGCAATTTGGAACCGTTTGGCGCCGACATCGAACGCATCGGTGCGACAGGCCGGCTGAACGAACTGGCTGCCGCCAACCGCTCGTTCGAAGAATTGCAGATTGAGCGCAATCTCGAAAAGGCAGGCAAACATTCCGGTAACGTAAAGGCTGCCCGCGTAGTGACCGATGCCGCCTACACCTCCGTCATGGAACGAATCAATGCGCAGGCGCTTTTGCAGGGTGACGAAATCTTCGACGCTTTTATCAGGAAACAAAACGTCGTCGTCGACAAGTATGCTGCCATTGCAGCGCAGCGTAGGGGAAACGCAAAAAAACAAAAAGTAGAAAAATCGAACAATGAATAACTTCAATTATTTTATTCCAACACATATCCTGTTCGGAGCCGGCAAACTGAACGACCTGGCGACGGTATCGCTTCCCGGTCGGAAGGCGCTGGTGGTCATTTCGGCGGGAAAGTCCATGCGAACCGGCGGTTATCTGGAGCGCGTGCTGTCGCTGCTGAAGGCGAACCGCACCGAAGCCATCGTTTTCGACAGGATACGATCGAATCCGGTGTTGTCGCACGTGATGGAAGGCGCGGCGCTGGCGTGTGACGAACAGTGCGATTTTGTACTCGGACTGGGAGGAGGGAGCGCGATTGATTCTGCCAAAAGCATTGCCCTGATGGCGCGAAATCCGGGTAATTACTGGGATTATATTCAGGCGGGAACCGGAAAACGCCGGTCTGTGCCCAACAAAGCCTTGCCGATAGTAGCCGTTACCACCACCGCCGGTACCGGCACTGAAGCCGACCCGTGGACGGTGATCACCAATGAGGATACACACGAAAAAATCGGTTTTGGAAATGCGGATACTTTTCCCGTGCTCTCCATCGTCGATCCGGAGTTGATGCTTTCCGTGCCACCGCTGTTTACGGCATATCAGGGATTCGACGCATTGTTTCATGCCGTCGAAGGCTACCTGTCCAATGCGGCAACGCCCGTCAGTAATCTGTTTGCACTGAAAAGCGTCGAACTGGTGACGGCCGGTCTTCCGGAAGCCGTCAGAAACGGTGACAGTCTGGAGGCGCGGACGCAGGTCGCTCTGGCGAGTACGCTGTCGGGCATGGTCGAATCGCTTTCGTCTACTACCTCACAACATGCAATGGAACATGCCCTGAGCGCCTTGCATCCCGAGTTGCCGCACGGGGCAGGACTAATTATGCTGTCCGAAGCCTACTTCTCTTTCTTCGCAGACAAAACGCCTTCGTTATTGGACGATTTGGCGCGGGCTATGGGAGAAGATACGAACCG
>JAIRLL010000012.1 GCA_031259505.1 Tannerella sp. | reverse complement strand
GCCTTCGGCTTGCACGGGGTTATTTAAATTCAAGTCCTTCGGACTTACGTCGCCATGGTGAGAAGCATAAAACCGACCGGAAACCTGCTTCTGTGGATGCACAGAAGTATAAAATCGTTCGAAAACCCGCTTCCCGCCGTGACGCGGCGCGTCGCCGGCGAAGGGGTAGCCTGAAACAGTCCGGACTGATTTCACAAAATTATGCCGGATACAGTATAATTACATTATTTTGCCTGTTCCCGTGCAACGTTTTCAACCGTTTCTGCATCTGAAAAGATACAGAAACGAATGAAAGATTATTATTATTATTGTATGGAAAAAATGAAATTATTGAGACTTACATTGTGTATTGTATTAACAGCTTTATTGCCGGGCGGCTGTGACATGGGCGATGGATATTCGCTGGATAACGCATGGTATTCGGTTGCGACCGTGAATCCGCTGGAGGACGGCGCCTATTCGCTGACGCTTGATAACGGGACGACGCTTTGGCCTGCCGCCACGGATGTCCCGTGGTACAGTCCGGAGCATAAACGGCGTGCCATCGCGGTTTACACTCTCCTGTCGGACAGTTTCCAGGGCTATGATCATGCGGTGAAAATATTCGACATCAGAAATGTACTGACAAAAGCCGTGGCCGAAGATTTGGGAGAGAAAAACGACGGGGAATATGGCGTCGATCCGGTCAACATACTGAACATGTGGATTGGCGACGGATACCTGAACGTCGAGTTCAGTTTCAAAAACGGAGGCACGGGCGTTGTTCACTACATCAATCTCGTAAAAATGGAACATGCCGATACGCCCTATTATTTCGAGTTTCGCCACCACGCTTATGGCGACAACGCTTTGCATGCCCAAAAAGGGATTGTGGCTTTCGACCTTTCGGACATTCGGGGCGGGGAAGAAATCGAACTGACTGTCAGAATCAACACGTTCGAAGGCGAACTGACAAAGAAAATCACCTTCAGGCCGCCTTCGGAGGCGATCGGTCCGGAAACCGGAACGGAAACGTATGACTTGAATATAAAGTAGAATCTTTTTTTATGCCTGGGTTTATAAGTGGAAAAACCGGCGCCGCGATGGCTCCGGTTTTTTTTCGGTTCGCCCGGCAGGGCTTTGTACGGCGTTATTTCTCCACTCTAAACTGATAATTTCCCGATCCGGTCTTCACTTTCAGTTTCCCGCCGTCTGTGCCGATGACGGTCACGCCGTCCGAGGCGGACAGCGGCAGTCCGTATACCGATACCTGACCGGCGTCCGTTGCCGGAAGATAAATTTCCGCTGTGCTGTTGGCGGGAATGGAAACTTCGAGCGTGAAGACCTTTTCTGTCCGCGACCACTTGCAGCGGATTGTTCCGTAAGGCGATTCATAAGCAGTTTCGGCGTTTCGCACGTCGCCGACCGGCTGCGGGTTGATTACGGTTTCGCGGAAAGCAATGGAATTATCCTTTTGACGGATGCCTCCCAGACCGCTGTAGAGCCATTCCATCAGATGTCCGAGCATAAAATGATTGTTGGAAACAAAGCCGTACGCCTGCCACGATTCCGTCAATGCCGTAGCGCCGTGTGCCAGTTGCCAGCCGTATCCCGGCACGTCGTAGCGGCTGTTCATGTCGAAAATGACGTCCGAACGTCCGCCATCCTCCAATGCCCGAAGCACGTATCTGTAGCCTACATCGCCGGCGGTCAGCGCGTTGCCGCGTCCGCGAATGTCGTCTGTCAGATTCTGCAGTATTGCAGCGCGACGTTCGTCGGGAACAAGACCGGCGTACAGAGCGATAGCGTTTGCCGTCTGACTGTTACGTTCGATTTTCCCGGTTGCGGGGTCGTAATATTTTTCGTTGAATGCTTTTTTGATGTTTGCAGCGAGCGCTCCGTAACGTTTGGCGTCGTCGGATTTGCCCAGCAGCGAGGCGACATGTTGCATGATCGTTGTATTGTAATGATAAATCGCGGTGGCCGTTACCCCGTTGGATGTCAACTGAGCGTAACCCGGATTATTGGGACCGATATCGAACCAGTCGCCAAGTCCATACGCTACAATATGATTGTCGGCTCTTGTCCCGAGATAGTCGAGATAGCGCTGCATTGCCGGATAGTATTCTTCGAGCAGACGCCTGTCGCCATACCATTTATATATATACCACGGCGAGATGATAAATGCGCTTCCCCATTCGGGCGTGTCCTCGAATCCGTTGGCAAAACGGACATATTCGGGCGCAATGGTCGGGATACAGCCGTTCGGCAATTGCGACGCACGCATGTCTTCCATGATTTTGGCGTACAGTCGCGACAAGTCGTAGCGATATTGCAGCGAATATTGCATCAGATGCGCCTCTTCGAGCCAGCCGAGTTTTTCGCGGTGCGGACAGTCGGTAAGCACGCTCGCCATATTGCTGCGGATTGCCCAGTCTATCAGCGAATGTATCCGGTTGAACATCGGCCTGGAGCATACAAACGAGCCTGCCTCTTCCGCCGAGTTGCACGTATGCAGACCTGTCAGCGACTCGATTTCCGGCAAACTGTCCGGATTATCCCTGCCCGCCGGGACAGCGCCTTCGATTTCCACGTAACGGAATCCGTAATAAGTGAACTGTGGCTGCCAGTATTCGGTTTGCCCGTCGCCTTTGGCGGTATAGTCGAAGTAAAACGGATAGCCGGACGCTCCCTGAGCGGATGTACTGTCGTTTTTCAGCAGTTCGGCCGGATGAAACCGTACTGTCCTGCTTTCGTTCGACTTGACAGCGATGCGGATTATTCCCGAAAAATTCTGTCCGAGGTCGTAAATCCACCTTCCTTTTGAGTTTCGATACATCGTAACCGTCGGAATCTCCGAATGAACCGTAAGAGGCGTGGCGCGCTGAACGCTCAATGTGCCCGGATAATCAGTCAGGATGGCCTGACGCCACGTTGCGTCGCTGAAGCCCGTGTCCGTCCACCCTTTCTGAAACAGCCGGGCGTCATAATCTTCACCTCCGTAGATGCTTGAGAAGGTGATCGGGCTTTCTGTCGCTTTCCACGATGCGTCCGACACGATTTCGTTTGTCGAGCCGTCGGCGTATTCGATACGCAGATGCAGTTTCAGTTTCGGCGCTCCATGCGAGATGATCAGTTTCAGATAACGGTCGAACGGAATATTGTAAAAACCGTTTCCCAGCATCACACCGAGCACATTTTCGCCTGTCTGCAAATGTCCGGTAACGTCAAAAGCGACGTACAGAGCATGTTTGTCGTACTTTGTCCATCCGGCGTCCAGAAAATTGCCGCCCGCCTTTTCGCCGTTGACAAAAAAGTCGAAATGACCAAGCCCGGCGACAGAGGCCACCGCCCGTTTGACCTGTTTCTGTACGGTAAACGTTTTTCGCAACTGCGGCAGTTTGTAAAAACCGATGCTTCGTTCGCCCATTGTCCTGCGAATATTGTCGAAATCGAGACGCGCCGGCACGGTATAACTTTCTTTACTGTCGTTTTCGAGCGCGATCCATTCGGCTTTTCCCCAGTCTGCGGCGGCGGTCAGTCCCATGGTAAACGTCTGTACGGCGCTCCATTCCGACGGTCTGTCCTTTTTGTCCCAGGTGCGGACTTTCCAGTAATACGTAGCGGACGGCGTCAGCGGTTTACCGTCGAACGGCGTCAGAACAGACTGCGACGAAACGACTTTGCCGCTGTTCCAGATGTTTCCCCTGTCCAGCGCTTCGGGCGTGTCCGACACCAGGATCTGATAGGCCGACTGAATAAAACCGCGTGCTTCGGAATACGTTTTCCAACTGAAACAGGGACGTTGCGTATCAATCCCGACCGGGTTTTCTTCCTGTTCGCATCGCAGGCCGTAGAGCGAAAACGTCGGCGTCGCCGATATGCTGCCCGACAAATGGAGCGGATATTCACAGCGGGAATTTCCCGGAACGGACAGAGCAAACAGCGCCGCTGCCGTGAGGCAGGAAAAGAATAATGTACAAAAGAATTTCTTCATGATAATCGTTATTTAGAATTGTTTCGATAAGTTCAGCGGTAAAGATAAACCGTTTTTTCATTCGGGCGCGCTCAGTGTTTTCCGGTACAGGTCGGCGTCGGCCAGGATGTTGAGCGCCCGGTCGAGCGTCCGGTCCTGTTTCAGGCTTTCGATGACTTCGCCTTTCTGATAGTAGTAGCGTTTGACGATTTCGAGCGAGATGAGTTGCTTGATTTGTTCGCCGTATCGCTCCAGGTCACGATCCAGGTCGGGCGTAAGTTTGGCTTCGAGCGCCGAAAAGAGCGCAGGGTCGCTATCGAGGTAGCCTTCAAATTCGGCCACTTCCCGGAGTTCTTTCAGATAGCGTTCGCTTTGCCAGTCGTATTCGAATTTCTTTTCACGGAGGCGTTTTTTGAAGTCTTCGTAATCTTTGTCGGAGTATACAAATTCGTCGACCGGCGGGATGGTCTTGTGTTTCAGCGTCCATTCCGTCACGTAATCAAAGAGCGCGTCGTCGCCGGCCAGGTAATATAACATGGCGGGCGTTTTCCGGTCGACCGTTTCGAAGTCGGGGCGTACGCCTCCGCCGTCGCGTACGGGGCGACCGTGCGAAGTGTAGAACACCGACGTGAGGCTGTCGGGGATGGCTGCCGCGCTGCCGTCTTCGCGCCGGCGCGAGTAGTCGATTTGCTGGATGCACCGGCCGCTCGGAATATAGTATTTG
>JAIRLL010000290.1 GCA_031259505.1 Tannerella sp. | reverse complement strand
CAATCACCCAAAAAGGGGAGTATCATCAGCAATTTCCCGAAATGAGGAAAACTCACTGTTTATCAACGTTATCGTCGAATTCCGTCATTGGTAGGAGCGTAGCGACGTGGCAATCCAGGACGCTGTCATCTTTCAATCTCATTTTTTTACCCGCTTAAAGTATTATATCTTATTTATTTCATATCCCTTAAAGGCGCCACGCACCATCATTTGCGATCTGCCGCTGGCTGCCGGGTGACGTCCCTCTGCTGCGAGGCTAACAGCGGGGCGGCTGTGAGGTTAGACGCCGGGCGGCGTCGAGATTAGACGCGCCTCGGCGTCGAGGTTAGACGCAACAGTACGAATAATCTCTTTTCCGGACGACGAACAGCCTCTTTGCCCGGACACCCCGTCACTGGCAGATTCAAGGGTTTCCGCCAGGAATGCCTTTTATGCGCGAACACGCCTGCTTTATCCCGTGCGCGGCGCAGGGTCTCCGCGCTGTTCTGCCGGCGGGTTTATACCGATTCATGGTATTGAATGGGAAAGTGTGGGAATAAATGATTATTTTTGCGCAGAAAAAGACTGAAGTATTATCATTTTCCGACATATAAAATAAAGCATGAAACTATCTTTTCTGAGTCTGGCAAGTGGGAGCAGTGGAAACTGCTATTATCTGGGCACATCCGAATACGGCATCCTGATCGATGTGGGTATCGGTCTACGCCAGATAAAAAAAGCGCTGAAAGATAAAGGTATCGATTTCGAAAGAATCGTTGCCGTACTGGTGACGCACGACCATGCCGACCATATCAAGACGGCAGGCTGCCTGGGCGAAAAATACAATATTCCGATCTACGCCACCGAACGTGTACACGACGGCATCGACCGGAGCCGCTACGTGGAAGAGACACTGCATCAGTCGCGCAGGATCATTGAAAAGGAGAACCCTTTCGCACTGCGCGATTTGCGGATCGAAGCCTTCGAGGTGCCGCACGACAGTTGCGACAATGTGGGTTATCTGATAGAATATGGCAGTTGCCGGTTTACGATTGCTACGGATGTGGGTTTCGTTTCCGATACTGTCGTCCGGTATCTTTGCCGTTCCAATTATATTGTGCTCGAAGCTAACTATGATGAAGAGATGCTGAGGCACGGAACTTATCCCGAATTTCTGAAAGAGCGCGTGTCGGGCAAGTACGGTCACCTGAGCAACCGCGAGGCAGCCGAATTTCTTGCAACTCACTACACGCGGGAATGGAAGGCCGTATGGCTGTGTCACCTGAGCAGGGAAAACAATCATCCCGAACTGGCCTACAAGACGGTAGACATGCGTTTGCTGCAGGAAGGGATCCGTGTCGGAAAAGATTTGTCGCTGAACGTACTGAAACGGATGACGCCTTCGGACGTGTTTGAACTGGAATAATCCCGAACCTTTCCTCTTCACAGCAACAGCGAACAGTCGCCATAACTGAGGAAGCGGAAATCGTGGCCGAGAGCGTAGTCGTAAATGCGTCGCCAGTCGTTGCGGACAAATGCGGAAACGAGCAGAAGCAAGGTACTTTGGGGCTGGTGGAAATTGGTGATGATGCCCTGTACGATTTTGAAAGCGTATCCGGGAGCAATCAGCAGCCGTGTCTGTGCTGCGATGCGATCGGTTTGCTGTCTGTCCAGATAGTCGAGGACGTGCTGCAGCGCTTCGCGCGTGGAAAGACTGCGGAGGCTGCCGTCGTAGGGCGTCCACTGTCCGACGTGCAGGTCGCGTTCCGTCGCTTCGGGATTCGCGGACAGGATTGCGCCGATGCAGTACAGGCTCTCCAGCGTACGCACGGAAGTGGTTCCGACGGCAATGACGGGCGCTTCGTGACGCAGCAGACGGTCGATCGTGCGGCGCTGTACGACGAAATGTTCGTCATGCATGTCGTGTTGTCCGACCGTTTCGCTTCGCACGGGTTTGAACGTGCCCGCGCCTGTGTGCAGCGTCACTTCTTCGCGGGCGATGCCTTTTTTATCCATTGACTCGAGCGTGTCGGGTGTGAAGTGCAGTCCGGCTGTGGGCGCGGCAACCGAGCCTTTGATTTTGGAGTAGACGGTCTGGTAGGTCTGCAAGTCGGACTGTTCCGTTTCGCGGTGCAGGTAATGGGGGACAGGCAATACGCCTGCGGTATCAAGAATGTCGGCAAACGTGCACGTCGGATGTTCCCATGAAAAGGCAATCAGATGGCCGTCGCCGCGGGCTTCCCGCCGTTCGGCAGTCAGTTGGACGGTTTCGCCGTTCAGCCGGACGGTTTGCCGGAGCAGTCCGCCTTTCCACTTTCGCAGGTTGCCGACCAGGCAGAGCCAGGTGCACTGCCGGGTCTGCCGGAAAGCGAGTGCATAGTCGCGCGGCTCAATCGGCTCGAGGCAGAAAATCTCGATATGTGCGCCTGTTTCTTTCCTGAACGGCAACCGTGCCCGTATGACGCGCGTGTTGTTGAAAACGAGCAGCGCGCCGGCCGGCAAATATTCCGTCAGCCGGTCGAAACGCGCTTCGTCGATTTCGCCGTTTCTGTAGACCAGCAACTTCGACTTGTCGCGCTGCGAAAGCGGATATTTTGCTATCCGTTCGTCCGGCAGGTCGTAGCTGTAGCCGGAGATTTGTATATCTTTTGGATTCGTCATCTCTGAAATATCTGTCTTCCTGAATCTGTTCCGGTGCAAAAGTACGATTTATTCAGAGATGCGAAACAAATAACATGCAATGACCGTGGGAAGTTTTAAACACGGAGACACGGAGGGCGCAGAGAAAAATGGCTCACCAGTAAAACCATGTGTGTTAAAAAATAAATAAGT
>JAIRLL010000240.1 GCA_031259505.1 Tannerella sp. | reverse complement strand
CTTACCGTGCTGCAAAACCGCAGCGTCGTCCGCGTGGGAAGCAACACGCCCGTACCGGTCGACATACGCCTGATTGCCGCCACCAACCGCGACTTGCAGGACATGGTTGGCAAAGACCTGTTTCGCGAAGACCTGCTCTACCGCATCAACACCATACATGTCGAAATACCGCCACTGCGCAAACGCCCCGACGACATCGTCCCGCTCAGCGAAATATTTATCCTTCAATATGCCGGACGATACGGCAAGGCGGCGCTGCACCTGAGCGCCGACGCGGCGGAAAAACTGAAAACCCAGCCCTGGCTCGGCAATATACGCGAATTGCAGCATACGCTTGAAAAAGCCGTGATTATCTGCGACGGCGATACGCTGAACGTATGCGACTTCGACTTCCCGCGCAAAAAAGAAATGCCACACAGGAAAGAAGCTGCCACGCTGGGCGAAATGGAATACCGGATGATCAGGGAGGCCATGGACAAATTCGACGGCAACCTCTCGCTCGTGGCCAGTCAACTGGGCATCTCGCGCCAGACCCTGTACAACAAAATCAAACGATACGAACTCTGATGCAAAAAAGTTTCTTCCAAAGCCTGACCTTTCGTCTGTCCGTCCTGCTGATTCTCACGGCGGCAGTCGCCTGCTTCGTCGTGTGGCAGAAATGGGAGGCGGCGATCATCGTCGCCATCGTCTGGCTGACGGCGCTTCAGGCCGTCAGGAAACTGTTCAGGCGTCATGCAGAAAAAATCACCCTCATGTTCGACGCCATTGACAATACCGACTATGCCTTCAAGTTCGCCACAGGAGGACATTTCTCGCACGACCGCATGGTCAACCATTCCCTGAACCGCATTACGCAAATCTTCCTTCAGGCCAAGGCCGACGCCATTCAGAAGGAAAAATACTACGAACTGATAATCAACAGCATCTCCACAGGCATCCTCGTGATCGACGACAAAGGCTACGTCTTCCAGACCAACAACGAGACCCTCCGCATGTTGGGACTTCCGGTCTTTTCGCACGTCAAGCAACTCGGCCGGGTGGATAAAAGACTGGAAACGCTCATCACCCACGTCCGGCCGGGCGAGAAACATCAGATCTCGTTCGCCAACGAGCGCGAAACCGTCACACTGTCCATCCGCGTATCGGGGATGACGCTGCGCGCGAAACACGTCCGCATCGTAGTCATCAACGATATCCGCAGCGAACTGGAAGAAAAGGAAATCGAATCGTGGATACGTCTGACGCGCGTCCTCACCCACGAAATCATGAACGCCATCACACCCATCACCTCGCTGAGCCAGACGCTGCTCGCCATCCACGGCAATGCCAGCGAAGAGATACGCAACGGCCTGGACACGATTTGTTCGACCGGCAAGGGACTGATTTCATTCGTCGATTCTTACCGGAAATTTACCCACATACCCACGCCCAAACCGTCGCTGTTCTACGTGCGGAAATTTACCGAACGGATGGTGCAACTGGCCATACATCAAAACCCGTATCCGAACATAACCGTCACAATCAATGTGGCGCCGGACGACCTGATCCTCCATGCCGACGAAAACCTGATTGGCCAGGTGATGCTCAACCTCCTCAAAAACGCCATGCAAGCCATCGGACATGAGCAGGACAACGGACATATCGAAGTGAAAGCCCACTGCAACGAAACCGAATCGGTCATCATCGAAGTCAGCAACAACGGCCCGGCCATCCCGCCCGAAAAAGCCGAACACATCTTCGTACCCTTCTTCACCACCAAAGAAGGCGGAAGCGGTATCGGGCTCTCCGTCGCACGCCAGATCATGCAACTCTCCGGTGGAAGCATCATACTGAAAAACACTCCGCACGGAGAAAAAACCACGTTTGCGCTTACGTTTCCCTGATAACCTATATATCAGAAAATTTTGCATTCACATAATTTCATAATTTTCAGAATTTACAAATATGTTAATTCTGAAAATTATGTCATTCTGTTAACCTGAGTTCGGTATAACTTTTCGAATGTTTAGCTAACCTTTTCAGTTGGGGAGCTAACCTTTTCGGTTGGGGAGCTAACCTTTTCAATTGTTGAAGTAAACCTTTCTTATCCCGAACCCGGATTCACAGATCCTCCACAATACGTTCGAGGTGAATGCCGTGCGAGCCTTTTATCAGGATGAGGCAGCCTTTAAGCGGATGGTTTGCCAGATGATTTTTCAGCGCGTCGACATCAGGGAAGCATGGAAAAATACTTCCTGCGTCAGCAAAACGGCTGCCGCAAAGAAAAACTTTGTCGAATGTGCAACTCTTCAACTTCTCCACAATCACGGCATGAAGGCGCCGGCTTTCCGCGCCAAGTTCGAGCATATCGCCCAATATTACGGCTTTAGGAGCAACCGGCAAAGACGCGAAATTATTCAAAGCCGCGTCCATGCTGCTCGGATTGGCATTATAGGCGTCGACAATAAGCGTGTTGAGCTTCGTTTCTTTCCATTGCGAGCGGTTATTGGATGGTTCATATCCGGCGATGGCGCGATTGATTGCCTCGGCAGGCACATTGAAATAGCATCCGACAGCTATGGCCGCCAACACGTTACATAAATTGTAATCGCCCGCCAGACGTGTTGCTATTTTGTGCGTCCGGCCTTTTTGCTGTTTCCATTCGAGGGTGAAAAAAGGATGACAGCCAGTCGTCCTGCCTGAGACAAATGCGTCGTCGCTTTCGCCGTAAGAGATTTGTTCAAGCCCGCAGGCTATTTTTTGCAGATATTCATTTTCCTTGTGTATAAACACTTTGCCGTTTGTTTTACGCAGATAGTCGTACAGTTCGCCTTTCGCGCGGAGCACGCCGTCGAAAGAACCGAATCCTTCCAGATGCGCATATCCGACATTCGTAATGATGCCGTAGTCGGGGCGCGCCATTTCGGCCAGCATTCGTATTTCGTCCGGATGATTTGCACCCATTTCCACCACGGCCATTTCGTGGTCGCGCGTCAGACGAAGCAACGTCAGCGGGACGCCGATATGATTGTTCAGGTTGCCGTGCGTATAAAACAGCCGGTATGAGGCTGATAATACGGATGCCAGCAGTTCTTTTGTCGTTGTTTTCCCGTTGGTTCCC
>JAIRLL010000221.1 GCA_031259505.1 Tannerella sp. | reverse complement strand
AAAATTGCCGGAAAATACAAAATCCCGGTGATCGAAGACAACGCCCAGTCGCTGGGCGCAGACTACACGTTTTCCGACGGCAGCGTCAGGAAAGCCGGGACAATAGGCCTCATCGGAATCACATCGTTCTTCCCCACCAAACCGCTGGGCTGCTGCGGCGACGGAGGAGCCGTGATGACGGCCGACAGCGAACTGGCCGAACGCATCCGCATGTTAGCCAATCACGGACAGACGGAAAAATATCACCATAAAATCGTCGGATGCAATTCGCGTCTGGACACAATACAGGCAGCCATACTTGATGTAAAACTGAAATACATCAATAAATTTACCGAAGCCCGCCGGCATGTGGCGCAACGCTACGACCAGGCGCTGCTCACGCTGAACGACGTCAAAATCCCGACCAAATCCTGTTCCTCCACGCACGTCTATCATCAGTACACGATCCGGGTCGGAAACGGACAGCGCGACGCGCTGCAGGCGCATCTGAAGAACTGCGGAATCGCTTCAGCCGTGTACTATCCGCTTGCAGTGCAGGAACAGGAAGCCTACAAGTGGGTGGCGCGAACCGCCGGCGACGTAAGCGCATCGATCCGTTTGAGCCGCGAAGTCCTCTCCCTGCCGATTCACGCGGAAATGACGGCAGGCGAACAGGATTGTGTCATCGAAAGCATCCTTAATTTTTTCCGGCGAATATGACAGACAGACCGAAAGATGTACGTTTTGCCGTAGTCGGCTGCGGCCATATCGGGAAGCGTCACGCGGAGATGATCGCCCGCGAGTCCGGCGCCACGCTTGCCGCACTGTGCGACATTTTGCCGCGCGAAAAATTGGGCGTCGAAGCGTATGACGTCCCTTTCGTCGGAGATTTCCACGAACTGCTGAACGGCGAATTGCAGTTTGACGTCGTCAACATCTGCACGCCGAACGGACTGCACGCTTCTATGGCAGTCAGCGCAATTGAGTCCGGACATCACATCGTAATCGAAAAACCGATGACGCTGACCTCTGCCGACGCCGAAAAGGTGGTACACGCTTCGCTGAAATACCGGAAGCATGTCTTTTGCGTGATGCAGAATCGCTATTCGCCTCCGTCGGTGTGGATGAAAGAACTGGTTGAATCGGGACGGCTGGGACAGATATACATGGTACAGTTGAACTGCTACTGGAATCGCGACGGGCGGTATTACCGTACGGATGGCTGGCATGGCAAGGCAGCGCTGGACGGCGGTACGCTTTTCACGCAGTTCTCTCACTTCATAGATATTATGTACTGGCTTTTTGGCGATATATGCGATATCCAGGCGCGTTTTGCAGACTTCAACCATGCCGGACTGACCGACTTTGAAGATTCGGGAATGGTGAACTTCCGGTTTGTGAACGGCGGCATGGGTTGCCTGTGCTACTCCACCTCGGTATGGGACCGGAACCTGGAAAGCAGCATGCTGATTGTGGCGGAAAAGGGAAGTGTCAAGATCGGCGGACAATACATGAACGAAGTCCTCGAATGTCACGTCGAGGATTACGTGATGCCCGCGCTCGCAGCAACAAATCCCGGCAACGACTACGGCGCATACAAAGGCTCAGCCCAGAATCATCACCACGTGATTCGCAACGTGGTAAACGTGCTTTCCGGCCAATCGTCCGAATCAATTACAACCAATGTCATGGAAGGGTTGAAAGTGGTCGACATTATTCAACGGATTTATGCGCTGAAACCGGAAAACAGATAAAAATTTCCCGGGCAATAATAATGATTTTTCTTCTTCGTTTTTTTTAGCGAGAATTGAAGATAAATGCGTATATTTGTGCACTTTTTGTCAGTCCGTCATGGGACTGACGGGGCATTGCCATGTTTGTGAGACGGTTACCTTCAGGGCGCAAAGAGTGGAAAATTCTGTCACTGCTGAAATCTGTTTTGCGGTAAAGCGCGTTGCAATGTAGTCGGGTTTATTCCGAACACATTCTTCGGTAAAGATTCCAAAAGTTATATTGATAGAAAAATGCGAAAAATCGCAGTCATAGGTCTCGGATATGTCGGCTTGCCGCTGGCAGCCGAATTGGGGAAGAAATATCCTGTAGTGGGATATGATATTAGCGAAAAACGGGTTGAAGAATTGCAGTCGGGCATTGACCGGACAAAAGAAATGGACGGCGAATCGCTTGCGAATGTGACAAAACAGTTCGGGCAGCCGTCCGGTCATGTACTGACATTCAGCAGTGAAGAGGATTCGATACGGGATTGTACCATTTATATTGTAACGGTACCGACGCCGCTGACCAAATTCAAAACGCCGGATTTGCAGCCGTTGTTAAATGCTACGGCAACCATTGGCCGGGTCTTGAAAAAAGGTGATATTGTTGTTTACGAATCAACGGTTTATCCCGGATGCACGGAAGAAGATTGCGTACCTGTGTTGGAGAAATGTTCAGGATTAAGATACAATGAGGATTTCTTTTGCGGATATTCGCCGGAAAGGATCAATCCGGGCGATAAAAAGAATACGCTGACGACTATCCGGAAAGTAATTTCCGGGTCTAACAAAGAAGCAACCGACATCATAGAAGAGTTATATGCGTCTGTTATTCAGGCCGGGACATTCAGGGCATCATCTATCAAAGTGGCCGAAGCGGCAAAAGCCATCGAGAATGCTCAGCGGGATGTGAATATATCCTTTGTCAACGAATTGTCGCTGATATTTGACAGGATAGGTATCGATACGCAGGAAGTGCTGGAAGCGGCGGCCACCAAATGGAATTTCCTCCGATTCACGCCCGGACTGGTGGGGGGACACTGCATCAGCGTTGACCCGTACTACCTGTTGCACAAATCGCAATGTCTGGGATACAATCCGCAAGTCATCCTGTCCGGCCGTCGTATCAACGACGAGATGGGTCGTTTCGTCGCCCAGAAAACAGTTAAACTGATGATAAGTAAAGGAATAAAAATACTGAAGAGCAAAGCGCTCGTGCTGGGTTTCACGTTCAAGGAAAATTGTCCCGACACGCGAAACACAAAAGTGATAGATGTCGTCAGCGAATTGAAAGACTTTGGCATAGATGTAGATGTGTATGATCCGTATGCCTGCCGGGAAGACGTGCTGGCAGAATACGGAATAGAACTGCTTGCACAACAACCGGACATGAAGGCTTATCAAGGACTCATTCTGGCCGTTGCTCATGATACATTCAGACAACTCGACTTCTCGTTTGTCCGCAATCAACAGACCGTCCTTTTCGATGTGAAAGGAATATTGCCGGTGGAGTTGGTGGATGGGCGGTTGTGAGTTGGGATAAATAGGAAGACTTTTGAGAAAAAAACATACACTTTGACTTTAGTTTCTGTTAGCAAGCGTATAATGCCACAAAGGCGGCTATTGGAAAATGATAAATGATAAATGAATATATCCAAGCTTATACAACTTATTTAAATGTCTCAATCGTAACGGCAATTACAGTAATAGCGGTTACAATTAGGAAAGCCTTGTACTTTTGCAGAAAATGAATGAATAGCAATTATGTTGAAGTTTTACAATCGCGAAAAAGAAATGACATTGCTCGAAAAAATCGGGCAAAAATCAGCGGAAACGGCACAGATGACAATTGTCAGATTTCACATTTCAACAATTTAATAATCATTAATCTATCTATCTGTTTCAGACAATATATGACACCACCCGAAAGACAA
>JAIRLL010000192.1 GCA_031259505.1 Tannerella sp. | reverse complement strand
TATACTTTTCAAATAAACAGGAGGAAAATGACATGTCCGGATTGCTTCCTGCTTCGTACCTCGCAGTCGCAATGACGGAGCGTATCCGACGTCATTGCGAGGTGCGAAGCAATCCGGCGGGCTGATAATAAGCAAATAACGAAACATGTCATGGGTAGACAGGCAAAGCAGGCCCTGCCGGGGCGATACTTTATTAACCGTATGCATTAGTTTACGGACAGGTTCTGTCCCGCAGGGACATCCGGGAAAGCGTTACAGTTTGTTTTATTTCGCCACCCTCTCAATCCACCTGACCATCGTCAGCATCACCACCATCGAAATGCCGCACAGAATCACAAAAACCATCCAGCAATTCCATATCGGATATTTGTTGTAAAGCCAGGGCCCAATCCACAGCAAACCGTTGCCTACCGCCGTGGCGGCAAGCCATAAGCCCTGACAGAGCCCCTGAAGGTTTTTAGGCGCCACCTTCGACACGAACGACAAGCCAAGCGGCGAAATAAACAATTCGGCCACAGTCAGAAAGAAATACAGCACAATCAGTACCCACGGCCCTGACTTCAAGCCTTCTTTTGCTGTTTCTGCAATTCCTTTAAATTCTGTTGCGGAAGGATAACTGTTTATATATGAAATAATAGCCAGAAACAGGAATGCAAAACCTGCAATTCCCATACCGTAAGCAATTTTCTTCGGGGTGGAAATTTCCTTTCCGCGACGGCTTAATGCTCCGAAAACAAGCACAATAAGAGGCGTCAGCACTATCACGAAGAACGGATTGATGGCCTGCCAGATTTCGGGAGGCACAAGGCTTGTTACCACAAAATCGCGTGCAAAAAGCGACAGCGAAGTGCCGTTCTGGTGGAATGAAAACCAGAAAAATACCGCTATGCCGAGTACGGCAAACAGGGCATAAATCCTCTTACGGATTTCATCCGCCATTTTCGTTTTTTCTTCGACCGTGTAGTTTGTCAAAGTTTCCTTCTTTCCCCTTTTTACGGGATTGGGCAGTATTTTTTTACTTAAGATAAAAATTATCAGCGAGATAAACATCGCCGCCACCGATGCGATGAATGAATAGTGAACACCCGTGTTAAAAACGTCGAGGTATTGAGTGCAAAAAGCCGTCAGATCGGCCGAAACCACACCGCCAACCTTGCCCGTAAGTTCATTAAGGTTACTCAATTGTTCAGCGCTCATGCTGATGCCTTTTTCTATGTACTGATGACAGAGCGCGGGCAGGTCGGCATTGTAAGTCAAAGAATGTTTATCCAGCCACCAGCCTCTCAGCAGCGGAGCGACAAAGGGCGCAACAAGACCGCCTATATTGATAAACACGTAAAATATCTGAAAGCCCGAATCTCTGCGCGACTTGGCAAGTTTCAATTCTTCTTCGCCTTTTTTGGCAGCCTCTTTTTCGAGATTGTCGTACATTTGACCGACTATTGCCTGAAGGTTCCCCTTGAAAAGTCCGTTGCCGAACGCAATAAAGAACAGCGCGACGCAGGTCAGCGGCAGCAGCCAGTCGATATTGCTTTCCGTCGACAGGATCGGAATGGAAAGAATCACGTAGCCTGCTGCCATGACAGCCAGACCGGTCATAATCGTTCCTTTGTAGTTCTGCAAACGGTCGGCAATCAAGCCGCCAACCAGGCTTAACACGTAAATTCCGGCATAGAAAAACGAGTAAATAAGTCCGCCGCTTTCTTCGCTCAGTCCGAATTTGGAGCATAAAAACAGCAACAGTACGGCATTCATAATGTAATAGCCGAAACGCTCGCCCATATTGCTCAGGGCGGCGGGAATAAGTCCTTTAGGATGATTTTTGAACATTTTATACGATTTTTTTTATTGATTATTATTCACAGTTGATTCACTTATTCAAATCCGGTCGGTTTCATTGTATTATCTGCTTCAATGCGCCTGTTTCGGGATAAAAGAAGACCTTCACCGGTTTTTTTTTATCTTCAAACATCACGGGAGCGAGCAGTTCGTACGAGCCGAACTGCACAATCTGTGTCTCGCCTTTGAAGAGCAGGTTCCGGACAGTCTTTATTTCGAGGGCTGCTTTACCGGGCACATTGTATATAATGCCTTTCATCTTTGCTTTTTTCTCCGCTTCCTTAGGCGTCAGTTCAGGCGCTTTTTCCGTAGCTGTCAGATTCATATAAACGGGTTCTCCGCCCAGATCGTCGGCATCCAGCACGCCCAGTTTTGTTGAAAAGCGGAACAGGACTTCGTTTTCCAGATTTTCCTGTGGGATGATGCGGATATCATAGTATGACGTTTCGGTCGAGCGCGTACCGGTAAAGAGTGCAGTCAGTGCATTTTCCTGCGTCTCCAGTTGTTTGATTACGATTTTCATGGCTTCGCCGTCGGGTGGCAGATTGTCGGCGTCGCCCGTGAGAATATCCATTTTGCTTTCGCGAATATGATAAATCTGTTTAGCAGCCACTTCGGCCTGTCGCGCCAGCGAGCCTGCCATCAGCAGTTCTTCCGTAAACACGGCTGTGGCATTGACGGTCGTAGCGTCCGGCGCTTCCGTTCCGGCAGTATGGGGAGGCGGCGCGGGCGGAGGCGTATAGTCGGCATTGATGGAGCACAGCAATCCGTCGTCCGTCAGATACACGTACGGAGCAACCGTACCGGCCTTGAATTCGACCGTATACGTGTTGTCCGTATTGGGAATGCCTTTGTTTTCCAGCGTGACTTTACCCAGCGCATACGAGACGGCGTCTTCGGTTACGGCGTCTTTCACGCCTAAATATTTTTCGGCATACCGGTAATAAGGCCCTGCCTTGCGGATTTCTTTTATGACTTCCACATTCACGATAAGCGACGTGATTGGAAGCGAATAGGTTACGCCGTAGCCGCTCGCTTTGGTGGCAACTTTCTTTTCGACCCGCGTCTGCGACAGCAGTGGGGCAGGAATGTACAACAGGCACATTATAAGAACGATATGTTTCATTTCATTTATCTGCTTCTAAAACGACAGCACAAAGCTAACAATTTATTTTAAAAACAACAAATGCGGCATACAAGTTTTCTGTTTTTTGGATGTGAAATATGACCCTGTTTTCAATCATAATTGAACACCGAGGCTTAAACATGTGAGGTTTCGTTTATCGCGAGTTCGAAACATGCAATTATGTCATGCGTTTTTGTGCTTAACAGGCATTTTTTTACTTATTACTGCCAATTTGTCCTGTTTTCCCGATAAAACAAGCCTTTGGCATTATTTATGCATGTATTCAGGTGTAAACGCAAAAAAAGAAATGTTTAACTAATAATTTGTAGGAGGACAAAATTATGATGCCTGTAAGAAGAACAAACTGGCTGCCGGGAATCTTTAATGATTTCTTTGGAAATGAGTGGGTTGAAAGACAAAGAGTATCTTCGCCCGCAGTAAACATAGTTGAAAACGAGCAGGAATACAAGGTAGAAGTCGCTGCGCCCGGTCTGACGAAAGACGATTTCAGCATCGACATCCACGATGACGATGTGCTGACCGTCTCGGTAGAAAAAAAGACCGATACGCACGACGAGAACAGGTCGAACAAGTATCTGCGCCGCGAATTTTCGTACAGCAGTTTCCGCCAGAGTTTGATTCTGCCGGACGACGTGGACAAGGAAAATATCAAGGCCAAAATGGAAGACGGAATTCTCTACATCAATATTCCAAAGATTGTAAAGGTTGAAAAAACCGTTGCGAAAAGGATTGAAATTGATTGATTTTTTTAGGTTCATCGTTTGATTTTAGTATTAGTGATTGGGGAG
>JAIRLL010000170.1 GCA_031259505.1 Tannerella sp. | reverse complement strand
TCTCTCTCTCTCTCTCTCTCTCTCTCTCTCGCAAATATCGTGCCACAACCTGCCAAAAGGCGGGTTGAAGCGCATTTATTTACAGAAAAAATCGAAAGTCCGTACATTTTACCTTATTTTATTTTCACAGTTATATAATGGCCGCAAAGATATGTTACATGTTTTATACAAACAAATTTTTTTTCGTGTTTTTTTTGCGGGAAGTCCATTTTTAACATATGGGTGCATTTGCATGTAAGGCATCCCTGCCGGAAATTATTCAGTATCAGCATCCTGTAATTTCAGAACTCCTGACCTGGCGCAGATTCAATTGTCGCATTGCAGGGTAGCAGATGACGCCTTCGGCGTCGAATATGCATAACCCCGGGCAAGCGCAGTGCAGCTCGAGGATAACGCCAACCTTCGCTGATAACCCCGCAAGGGGTTGAACCGCTTCGCAGTTCCGACGGGGAGGCGACGTATGCCCCGGGCTGTGCCTGCGGCTTACAGCCCCGAGCTGCGCTACGCTTGCAAGGGGTTATTTACATTCAAGTCCTTCGGGCTTACGAACCCGGGTTGAAAGACACTTTCGAAAAAGAGGCAATGCCTGTGAAGCAATAGCTGCAACCTGAACGCACGCACAGTTTCGTGCCCTGACGAAATCAGGATAAAAGACTGCCGCCGTGTGGCCGTCTTTACGCACAGAGACGTATTGACCGGCGCACAGGTGTATGTCGGGCTTATACAACCCGAAGAAGCCTTCAAGTCGCCCGAACCTTTCGGCGGAATTGTCCGTATATCGTTTTAGACCTTCCCGGTCAGCAACCTTTCTATCACTTTGGGATAATGCTCGTATTCCAGACGGTGAACCTTGGCGGCCACGTCTTCCGGCGTATCCTCCGGCTCGACGGCGCATTTCGCCTGAAAGATAATCCGTCCTTCGTCGTAGCGCTCATTTACATAATGTATGGTGATACCCGATTCCCGCTCGCCGTTGGCGACGACGGCTTCGTGTACATGCATACCATACATTCCCTTTCCGCCGTATTTAGGTAGAAGCGCCGGATGGATGTTGACAATCCGGTCGGGATACCCGTCCATGAAAACGGGCGGAATCCTGTTCATGAAACCGGCCAGAACAATCCAGTCGACGTCATATTCCGACAGTTTTTTCAGGACGGCATCACCCGTCATGAACTCGTCTTTTGAGAAGGTGAAGGACGGAATTTCGAGCCGTTTCATCCGTTCGTGCACTCCCGCACCCGGATTATTGGACAAAACAACGGCCACTTCGATGTGCTTGCAGTCAGAAAAACATTTCGCGATATTCTCGGCGTTAGTCCCTGATCCTGAAGCAAAAATAGCTATCTTTTTCATATCATGCTGCCGCTTCCGATTGCACATGCAAAGAAAAAATGTGCAATCTTCCGCATTTTTCACGCTTTATATTTGCTCTATAAGAATAATATTTCGTTTCTTTGCACCGCAAAATTAAAACATATGCGCAATTATTTATTAATCTAAAACTGAAAATTATGTCTGAAATTGCATCCAGAGTAAAAGCTATCATTGTTGATAAGCTAAGTGTAGAGGAATCTGAAGTAAAAAACGACGCAAGTTTTACCAATGATTTGGGAGCTGATTCGCTTGACACGGTAGAGTTGATTATGGAATTTGAAAAAGAATTCGGTATTGCAATTCCCGATGATCAGGCCGAAAAGATTTCTACAGTGGGCGACGCGATTGCCTATATTGAGACAAACGCTGTAAAGTAATCATTTTCGAGATTATGGAATTGAAGCGAGTCGTAGTAACAGGGCTCGGAGCCATTACGCCATTGGGAAATACGATGCCTGAAACATGGGCGGGAATCCGTAATGGAGTAAGTGGCGCCAAGCCTATTACTCAGTTTGATGCTGCAAAATTCAAAACCCGTTTCGCCTGCGAGGTGAAGGGTTTTGATATCTTGCAGTATATGGACAGGAAAGAAGCCCGCAAGTGCGATCGCTATACCCATTTCGCCCTGGTGGCGGCCGACGAAGCCGTAGCCGATACGGGAATGGATTTGGAGAAGGAAGACAACGATCGTATCGGCGTGATATTTGCTGCCGGTATCGGCGGTATCTATTCTTTCCAGGAAGAAGTGCGCGGCTACAATCCGGAACTTGGCCCGCGTTTCAATCCGTTCTTCATCACCAAGATCATTCCCGACATCGCGGCAGGCCACATATCCATGAAATATGGATTCCGGGGCCCGAATTTCGCAACGGTATCGGCCTGCGCCTCTTCGACGAATGCCATTATCGACGCATTCAACTATATCCGTCTGGGCAAGGCCGACGTCATTCTTGCCGGTGGAGCCGAAGCCCCGCTATCGATTGTCGGCGTAGGCGGATTCAATGCGATGAATGCGCTTTCGACGCGCAACGATTCGCCCGAGACAGCCTCTCGCCCGTTCAGCGCCAGTCGCGACGGCTTTGTGATAGGCGAGGGCAGCGCATGCCTGGTTTTGGAAGAAAAGGAACACGCCCTGGCGCGCGGCGCAAGAATTTACGCCGAAGTAGCCGGCTGCGGAATGTCTGCCGACGCATACCATCTGACGGCGAGCCATCCCGAAGGACTGGGCGCCAGGCTGGTGATGCGCAATGCACTGGCAGACGCGGAAATGCAACCCGACGACATTGACTACATCAATGTCCACGGTACATCGACACCCGTAGGCGACATCTCGGAAGAGAAAGCGATCAAAGAAGTCTTTGGTGAACATGCGTACAGGTTGAATATCAGTTCGACAAAATCAATGACAGGGCATTTGCTGGGTGCGGCCGGCGCTGTCGAAGCTGCCATTTCGACTTTGTCGGTAAGAGATGACATCGTCCCGCCGACCATCAATCATGTCGAGGGCGACAACGATCCCGAAATTGATTACAACCTGAACTTTACGTTTAACAGGGCGCAGAAGCGAACGGTCAGGGCGGCATTGTCCAATACGTTCGGATTTGGCGGCCATAATGCAAGTGTGATAGTGAAGAAATTTGAAAAATAACGTGTTTACCCCGTTTTTCAGATACATCAGAAGGCTCTTTATCCGCAACAGAGAGCCTTATCTGGCTCTTTACCGTCTTTTGGGATTTTATCCCAACGACCCGCAGATTTACAGGCAGGCCTTCGTCCACCGCTCTTCTACAGGAATGAAGGACGGCAAGGCGGAAAACAACGAACGGCTGGAGTTCCTGGGCGATGCCGTGCTCGACGCCATTGTTGCCGACCTGGTATACAGGAAATTCCCAAACCGAAAGGAAGGCTTCATGACCAACACGCGGTCGAAAATCGTACAGCGCGAAAGTCTCAACCGCATTGCTCTCAAAATGGGGTTGGACAAGATGATCGTGTCTTCGGGCAAGATCTGTTCGCACAACAACTACATGTTCGGAAATGCTTTCGAAGCGCTCATCGGCGCGATTTATCTGGACATGGGATACGGGAAGTGCTGCGAATATGTCCAGAAACAGATTATCGAAAAATATGTCCCGCTTGACAAGGTGATACACAAGGAGATGAATTTCAAGTCGAACCTGATCGAGTGGAGCCAGAAAAACAAGCTGGAAGTCGTATTCGATCTGGTTGAGACATTTACGGACAAGGAGGGAAGTCCCGTTTTCCAGACCAGCGTATCGCTGATGGGCATGCCGCTGGGCATCGGTATCGGATACACGAAGAAGGAATCGCAGCAGTCCGCTTCGAAAATGGCGATTCAGAAAATCCGCAAGGACAAGGAAGTCCGACTCCTTATAAGCAACCTGAAAACACAAATAGACGGCAAAAAGGATGCCTCCCTGCACGGTTTGCCCGAAACGGGCGAAGACCCTCGCGCCGAAGCCGCCTCTGTGGACGACACTTTTTCCGTTCCTCCGAATTTTTGACACGCCTCACCGAAATTCGCTCCCCTTCTCTTGCGAGAGAAGCCGGAGGAGAGACGGCGATCCCATCCGATACAAGGAAAATCCCGACACACTCCTTAATCTCCTCTCAAAAAGGCAGAAGCGTCGCCCTCTCCCACCCTTGCCGGCAAACATTCATTTCCGCAAAACATATCTTCACTTGATTGAATTTGATATTTTTCGTGATGTTTTCAAGTAAGTTTCACAAAAAGAACGTATCTTTGCCGCACGTTTGGATAACGTACATATCGGACATCTAATTTATTAACATTATAACGATAACGATTCAAGTTTTAATTTTATGACAGAATTGAAGGAAAAGCTTTTCTCGGAGTTTCCGCCCGTGTCCACGGAAGAATGGATGGCGAAAATCACGGCAGACCTCAAGGGCGCGCCGTTCGACAAAAAGCTGGTTTGGAAAACCGGAGAAGGATTCAGCGTGAATCCCTTTTACCGGTTGGAAGACATCGAAGGGCTGAAGACCGCCTCTTCCCTTCCGGGAGAGTTTCCCTACGTCCGCGGGACGAAACGGGACAACGACTGGCGTATACGCCAGGACATCAACGTAGACGATTTCAAAGCCGCCAACGCCAAGGCGCTGGAGATACTGCAAAAAGGCGTCACTTCACTGGGATTCCATTTCGCGGGCGACAAAGTGAAGGCCGAAAACATTGCCACACTGCTTGAAGGCATCTGCCCCGAAGCGGTGGAACTGAACTTCAAGACCTGCCCGAGCCAGACGGCCGCGCTGATAACATTGCTGGCCGAATACCTGACGGGAAAAGGCGCCGACGTGGAGAAATGCTGCGGCACGGTCAACTACAACCCGTTCAAGCGTCCGCTGGAAAAGGGCGTGCTGCACGACGGCTGGGTCGAAGAGGCCGCGGCCGTGCTGCAAGTCGCCCGGGCGCTGCCGGGATACCGGACGCTGTCGGTCGACGCCGGCCTCTTCAGCGACGCGGGCGCATACCTCTCACAGGAACTCGGTTACGCGCTCGCCTGGGGCAACGAAATCATCGCACGGCTCTCCGACGCGGGATTCTCTGTCGACGAAATCGCCCGGAAAATAAAATTCAACTTCGGCATCAGCGCCAACTATTTCATGGAGATAGCCAAGTTCCGCGCCGCCCGCTGGCTGTGGGCTGAAATCGTGGCTGCCTGGGAACCGGAATGTGCGTGCGCATCCAAAATGGTAGCCCACGCGCAGACGTCGGACTGGAACCTGACGATCTACGACGCGCACGTCAACCTGCTCCGTACCCAGACCGAAACCATGTCGGCCGCCCTGGCCGGCGTCGATTCCATTACCGTCACGCCGTTCGACAGCGCCTTCCGCACGCCCGACGACTTTTCTGAACGCATCGCCCGCAACCAGCAACTGCTGCTCAAGGAAGAATGTCACTTCGACAAGGTGGTCGACCCGTCCGCCGGATCCTATTATATTGAGACGCTGACCGATTCGCTGGCGCAGGTCGCATGGAACCTTTTCCTCGAAACGGAAGACAAAGGCGGATTCTATGCAGCAGTCAAGTCCGGCGAAGTGCAAAACGCTGTCAATGCCTCCGCCGTCGCCCGCAGGAAAGCCATCGCTACACGTCGCGAAATCCTGCTCGGCACCAACCAGTATCCGAACTTCACGGAAACGGCTGCCTCGAAAATCGAGGATGCGTGCCACACGTGCTGCTGCACCGCCGGCGCCGACGTCCCCGCGCTCGACTTCAGCCGCGGCGCCTCCGAGTTCGAAGACCTGCGGCTCGCTACCGAACGTAGCGGCAAGACGCCGAAAGCCTTCATGCTCACTATCGGCAACCTGGCCATGCGCCTCGCCCGTTCGCAGTTCTCGTGCAACTTCTTCGCCTGCGCAGGCTACAGGGTGATCGACAACCTGGGCTTCGAAACGGTAGAGGACGGTATCGAAGCAGCTCTCAAGGCCGGAGCCGACATCGTAGTCCTCTGTTCGAGCGATGATGAATACGCCGAATACGCCCCCGCCGCATTCAGTGCGCTGGCCGGACGCGCCGAATTTGTAGTAGCCGGCGCTCCCGCCTGCTCCGACGACCTCCGGGCGCAGGGCATCACAAACTTCATCAACGTCCGCAGCAATGTGCTGGAAACTTTGAAATCATTTAATGAGAAATTAGGAATACAACAGTGGAATTGAACGATATTACAGCGAAGATTATAGGATGTGCCATCGAAGAATGTTTGATTCTTGTAGACAACTCGAATATCTTTATTGAAGGAATGAAGTTTTCCGCAAGGAGAAAAGGGATACAGGGGACGCCCGAACAGCCGGCTCCCTGCGATTATGCGTGGCGTATAGACTTCGGCGCGCTTTTGAAGCAGGTGACCAACGGACACAGAATCATCAAAGCCATACTTGTCGGTTCCACGCCTCTTCCAAACGATTCGCTATGGAATGCCGCCAAGCTTCAGGGATTTGAAGTCATCACGTATGAAAGGAGCATTCTCGGAGGTGAAAAAGCCGTAGATACGGAACTGGTAGCAAGAGGGCTGAAGGTCATATACAAACATCCGGCGCCTGCCGTACTGAAACTGCTGTCCGGCGACAGAGACTTCATTCCGCTACTGAAAGCGGCATACGAAGAAAACTGGGAAACGGAACTGTGGGGATTCAGCGACAGTATCTCGCCCGAACTGTCCATGATGGCAAACAGAACATATACGCTCGACGCTGTTTTTGATCAGATAGGTAAATATACAGTATGAATATGATGAGACCGAATTTTAGAAACATAGACATCAAGACCGCCGGGTTTGCCGCACAGGCTGTGGCAAACCCGGCGCAGGCCAACGGCATCGAAGCCGGCTGGAAAACGCCTGAACACATTCAGGTGAAATCAGTATACACAAAAGAAGACCTCGAAGGCATGGAGCACCTGAACTACGCTTCCGGCCTGCCGCCATACCTGCGCGGCCCCTACAGCGGCATGTATGCCATGCGTCCATGGACGGTTCGCCAGTACGCCGGCTTCTCGACCGCCGAAGAATCGAACGCCTTCTACCGCCGCAACCTCGCCTCCGGGCAGAAGGGACTGTCCGTCGCCTTCGACCTGGCCACGCACCGCGGATACGACGCCGACCACGAGCGCGTCGTCGGCGATGTCGGCAAGGCCGGCGTCTCCATCTGTTCGCTCGAGAACATGAAGGTGCTCTTCGACGGTATTCCCCTCAGCCAGATGTCCGTCTCGATGACGATGAACGGCGCCGTCCTGCCCGTCCTCGCGTTCTACATCAACGCCGGACTCGAACAGGGCGCACGGCTCGAAGAAATGTCCGGCACGATACAGAACGACATCCTCAAGGAGTTCATGGTGCGCAACACCTACATCTATCCCCCGGAGTTCTCGATGAAAATCATTGCCGACATCTTCGAGTACACCTCGCAGAAGATGCCCAAGTTCAACTCCATCTCCATCTCCGGCTACCACATGCAGGAAGCCGGCGCCACGGCCGACATCGAAATGGCCTACACCCTCTGCGACGGCATGGAATACCTCCGCGCCGGCATCAACGCCGGCATCGATGTCGACGCCTTTGCACCCCGCCTGTCGTTCTTCTGGGCTATCGGGATGAACCATTTCATGGAAATCGCCAAGATGCGCGCCGCACGCATGTTGTGGGCAAAGATAGTGAAAAGCTTCGGCGCGAAGAATCCCAAGTCGCTGGCCCTGCGCACGCACAGCCAGACGTCGGGCTGGTCGCTCACCGAGCAGGATCCGTTCAACAACGTCGGACGCACCTGTATCGAAGCCATGGCCGCCGCCCTCGGACACACCCAGTCGCTGCATACCAACGCCCTCGACGAAGCCATCGCCCTGCCTACCGACTTCTCCGCACGCATCGCCCGCAATACGCAGATATACATCCAGGAAGAAACGCAAATATGCCGGGAAATTGACCCGTGGGCAGGCTCCTACTACGTAGAGACGCTCACAAACGAACTGGTGCACAAAGGCTGGGAACTGATACAGGAAATCGAAAGCATGGGCGGCATGGCCAGGGCCATCGAAACCGGCCTGCCGAAGATGCGCATCGAAGAAGCCGCCGCACGTACGCAGGCGCGCATCGACTCCGGCGCGCAAACCATCGTCGGCGTCAACAAGTATCGTCTCGAGAAGGAGGCGCCCATCGACATCCTCGAAATCGACAACACGGCCGTGCGCGAAGAGCAAATCGCACGGCTCGGCGAGTTGCGCGCCAGGCGCGACGAAGCGGCTGTCAAACAGGTACTGGCCGAAATCACGGAATGTGTGCGCACGGGGCAGGGCAACCTGCTCGAACTGGCCGTCAAAGCCGCCGGCCTGCGCGCCACGCTGGGAGAAATCTCCGACGCATGTGAAGCCGTAGCCGGACGCTACAAAGCAATAATCAGAACCATATCAGGCGTGTATTCATCAGAAACAGGAAAAGATGCAGACTTTGTCAAAGCCTGCGAACTGGCAGACAGGTTTGCCAAAAGAGAAGGTCGCCAGCCGCGTATCATGATTGCCAAAATGGGACAGGACGGACACGACCGCGGGGCAAAAGTAGTGGCGACGGGTTATGCCGACTGCGGCTTCGACGTCGACATGGGGCCGCTGTTCCAGACGCCCGCCGAAGCCGCCCGCCAGGCGGTGGAGAACGACGTCCACGTGCTCGGCGTCTCCTCGCTCGCCGCCGGACACAAGACGCTCGTACCACAGGTCATCGAAGAACTCAGGCGGCAGGGACGTCCCGACATCCTCGTGATCGCCGGCGGCGTCATCCCCGCCCAGGACTACGACTTCCTCTACAAGGCAGGCGTAGCCGCCATCTTCGGGCCGGGGACTTCCGTGGCCAAAGCCGCCGTGCAGATACTGAACATACTGACGGGCGAATAGACCGGACAGAGTGATATCCCCCTGCGCGTGGTATGGTTTTGTGCATTGACCCGAATCAAAACGCGGCGGATACGGAGACTTTTCGGAGTAAACGTACGAAAATGTAGAGACGTGGCGCATTGTATCACGTCTCTACAGTGCCGGCAGACCGTCTGATTGATATAAGGTTTTTTACAAAAGAAAGGCTGTCCCATTTGCCATTTGCATTTGGAACAGCCCTTTTATACTGCGCGCGGCATAAACAGGCGTATTCGGAATGACTGAATAACTGAATGAGGATACCTCTGCCTTCCGGGCGATGCGTCATTCCGACCGGAGTGGAGATTACTGTATGAGACCTAACAGGTTTTGAAAACCTGTTAGGTCTGGTCTGTTATTCGGTTCAGACATCCCCCGACGCAGACAGAGCCTGCGCCGTGCACGGGTCTGTTCTCGAATCTCCTGTCACCGGCAGACGTACCGTCATTCCGAACGAAGAATGACTGAAATTCGCAAATTTACGCCGTGCGCAGTATAACAGAAATAAGAATCGGAAGTATTTACATCGTACATTCAAATAACAAAGTTTTTTGTATGGTTTATTTGCGATATTATTCTTTTTTTTATATTAATGCGGAATATCGGATGTTTGCGTTGCCGGATTTTAACACAAAGCAGGGGCCGTAATTTGCATAGACATGTTCATTCTGCAAATTCTGCAATTCTGTAAAAAAACAGTGGAGGATACACCGGCCGATGCATCCTCCATATTTTTTTTACCGTAACGTAAACCGCCGGTTCGATTTTTGCTGCTGCCGGATCAGAGCGGCGCGGCCGGATCTTTTCCGGGAACGGGCGCCTGTCCTTCGTGATAGTCGGGCAATGCGCCCAGGGCATACGTCGCTG